>JBARVK010000440.1:0-7293 GCA_049646225.1 Nodosilinea sp. | reverse complement strand
GCTCAATTAGGATCCAATTTCCCACCATCAGCCTAAATTTTCCACAATCAGCCTAACTGCCATCGTTGATGGTGTTGGCTCCAGACAGGGGAGGTAATCCGCTGGTGGAGGCAGCGATCGCACGGCTTATCCAAACACGACCTATCCAAAAAAGACCAATCTCACCCAAACTCCCTCAATCCCTGTGACTGCAAGGCTTTCAGAGTTTGACTATCACATCAAATTGACTATCATTTGACTATCACTGCAAAAATAAGAATTTGAAAGCCTTAGCCTACAAGGCTTTCAGGGCTATCAAATGCTTCCTTCACACGGAAGAGGTCACTGGTTCGAAACCAGTATCGCCCATACCAGTATTTGATCCGAAGCAGTAAGGCTGTCCAGCTCAGCTCTGATTCCCGATACCCTATCTCCAGGCCCGGGAGTTCTTTATGGCCTTTGTCCGTGACCCCAATGATGACCAAAATGCACTGCCGCTCGTCGTCGCGAATGTTGAAATAGATGCCGTCGGCCCAGATATAGACATAGTGCTGTTGCCGTAACGACCGCTGCTGCCACGTCTGATGCTCATTGCTCCATTTGGCTTTCAGCCGAACTCAGGTTACGTTGCTCAAGGTATTTAGATCAATGTAGGCCTGCGAGCCAACTTTGATTCAAGTAGGCAATCGCTAGAGCGGTTGTCCTGTAAGCTTTATAGCTTCGTTGCTAAACCTGTCCGGACTGTTGACCGGGTAGAGCAGCGTTATGTACAACTCCTAAACCGCACCAGTCTTATCTCAGGCTTGACCCAGTTTCACTGGAGGAAGGCATTTTAATGCTAAGTGTGGTTCATTACGTGGGCTTAATACGATACCTCACATAAGCTGTAGACGTTAATGGGCAATTGACCAGAACCGATAGCCCTGGTCAATTGCCCACTGGTTAGGATAAGGCGGCAGGATGCTGGCCAAGCAGCGCTTAGTCGTCGAAGTGCTTGACGATCGCCTCAGCGAACTCCGAGCACTTTAGCGGTGGGTTGACGGGCGGCTCCATCAGCCGGGCTAGGTCGTAGGTGACCTCGCGGGAAGCGATCGCGCCCCCAATCCCCTTCTTAATTAAATCAGCCGCTTCTTGCCAGCCCATGTATTCCAGCATCATCACCCCCGAGAGAATCACCGAGCCGGGGTTGATGCGATCGAGCCCGGCGTGCTTGGGGGCAGTGCCGTGGGTGGCCTCAAAAATGGCGCAGGTGTCGCCGATGTTGGCGCCTGGCCCCATGCCCAGACCGCCGACAATCGCCGCCGCCGCATCCGACAGGTAGTCGCCATTCAGGTTCATGGTGGCCAGAATGGAATACTCATCGGGCCGGGTCTGGATCTGCTGAAAGATACTGTCAGCGATGCGATCGTTCACCATGATCTTGTCTTTCCACTGACCGCTGCCGTGGGTCTTCCAAATGGCCGCCAAAATACCCTCGACCTCGGCGCAGATCGCCGCTTTTTTCTCAGGCGTCAGCGCGTCGTAGCCTGGCTCGATCTGGCGGGCGTTGTCTTCGGTAGAGAGGTCAGGGTTCGCTTCTTTATTGGCCAAAATCCAGGACTCTCGCTCGGTGACGCACTCATCTCGAAATTCTGAGGTGACTAGCTCATAGCCCCAGTCGCGGAAGGCCCCTTCGGTGTACTTCATAATGTTGCCCTTGTGCACCAAGGTGACCTGTTGCTTATCCTTGGGCAGGCGCAGAGCGTGCTTCATGGCCCGGCGCACCAGCCGTTGGCTGCCGGTTTTGCTGATCGGCTTAATGCCGATGCCCGAATCGAGGGGAATTTGCTTTTTACCGTGCTCAGGGGTGGCCGGAATCAGCTCGGTGTTGAGAATTTTGATCAGCTGATCGCAGACCGGGTCGCCCTGCTTCCACTCGATGCCCAAATAGATGTCTTCGGTATTTTCTCTATAGATAATGACATCGAGCTTTTCGGGGCTGCGGTGGGGGGAAGGGGTACCCGCATAGTAGGTACAGGGACGCACGCAGGCATAGAGGTCGTTGATCTGCCGCAGGGCGACGTTGAGCGATCGAATGCCGCCGCCAACCGGAGTTGTCAATGGCCCCTTGATTGCAACACCGTACTCTTGAATCGCCTTCAGCGTGTCGTCGGGCAGGTACTGGTAGGTGCCGTACTGCTCACAGGCCTCATCGCCTGCGTAGACCCGAAACCAAACAATCTCGCGCTTGTCGCCGTAGGCGGCCGCCACCGCCGCATCAAACACTCGCTGAGCCGCAGGCCAAATGTCTACCCCCGTTCCATCACCACGGATGTAGGGAATGATAGGCGTGTCGGGCACAACCGGTTCGCCATCTTTGAAGGTGATGCGTTCGCCTACTGTCGGGGGAGTGATCCGTTCGTACATCGCAAATTGCCCGCAAACGACAAAACAACCCATAGTTTAATGCGCTTTAACGGACAATTTTGCTCATCCGGCAACGAATTGGATCTAAGCCTGTCATCCCGCCTCAGGGATGGGGCATCTACTCGGATCAAGCGATGGATCAGTCGTCCTGCGCCATAGGCCTACCGGCTCTTCCAGCCAATGTTTTCCTGCTGCTTCTGTCTTCGGTACCTTTAGAGATTGGGATCCATGAGCACTGTTCTAGTTGTTGACGATGACGCCACCATACAATTGGCCCTGACCCGACGCCTGCAAGACCAGGGCTTTGACGTGGTGACTGCTAGATCAGGGGA
Organism: Nodosilinea sp.; assembly: GCA_049646225.1. GTDB lineage: Bacteria > Cyanobacteriota > Cyanobacteriia > Phormidesmidales > Phormidesmidaceae > Nodosilinea. The sequence continues at coordinate 4,576 of JBARVK010000440.1, read as the reverse complement.
AGAGGCACTGAAGTTGTTTTCGATTCAGGTTGCCGATGTGGTGGTGTCAGATGTGATGATGCCCGGCATGAGTGGGTTTGAGCTGTGTCACCAGCTGCGATCGCGGCCCGAAGGCGAACTGGTTCCCTTTATCTTTCTCTCCAGCCTAGGTGAGTTAAACAATCGGGTGCAGGGCCACCTGCTGGGGGCCGATGACTACCTGGTCAAACCCTTCTCGGCCCAAGAGCTGATTGCCAAAGTGAAAGGCGCGATCGCGCGATCCCAACGACTCCACGGCATCCTCGAACGAATGGTCGAACAGTCCACGGCCCAGCCCCCCAGCCCGCTCCCCCTGACCCCCGCCGAAGAGCGCGTCTTTTGGGAAGTGGTGCAGGGATTCACCAACAAGCAAATCGGCGATCGCCTGTTCCTGAGCCCCCGGACAGTACAGACCCACCTCAGCAATATGCTGACCAAGCTCAGTTTGGAGAACCGATCGCAAATCGTCCGCTTTGCCTTTGAGCGAGGCTATCGGATACCGGAGGGAAAGGAGGGGTAGGGAAGTAGGGAAGTAGGGGAGGTAGCGAAGATAGGGGAGGTGGGGAAGGTAGGGGAGGTAGAAAAATCCATCTCCCCCATCCCCTCCAGCCCCTCACCTTAAAAGGCCGCCGCTGATGCCATATCATTGAGAAGGGCACTCCTATGGCTGACGTTAGCGGTATCTATGGTTTCGGACAGCGACACACTGGTGGATTTGCGCGCCCGGTTGCGGGGCGATTCGCTTAAAAAGCAGCTTTCGGCGGTGCATGAACTGCTGGCCCTGGGGCCAGAGGGGCTTGAGGTCTTGACCGCTACCCTGGTCGACCGCAAAGACGCGCCGCCAACAGTCTTAGACGGCAAGATTTTTCAGGTGCTCTACGCCACAGAGCAGCCTGAGCTGCGCGAATTGCTCACTCGGCACTGGCCCGAGGGGCGGTTAAGCCTGCCGTCGGCGCAGGGCCTCGACTATGGGCCGCTGCAAGATCTGCTGGTGCAACAAGATTTTGAAGAAGCCGATCGCCTGACGCTGGCGAAGCTGTGCGAGCTAGCGGGGCCTACGGCGGTGAAGCGCAAGTGGGTTTACTTCACCGAGGTCGAGCAGTTTCCGGTCGTGGATTTGCAGACTATCGATCGCCTGTGGCAGATCTACTCCGAAGGTAAGTTTGGCTTTTCGGTGCAGCGGCGCATCTGGCTCAGCCTGGGCCAAAACTGGGACAAACTCTGGCCCCGCCTGGCCTGGAAAGATGACAACATTTGGACCCGCTACCCCGGCGGCTTTGTCTGGGATTTGAGTGCCCCCGACGGCCATCTGCCGCTGTCTAACCAACTGCGGGGGGTGCGGATGATGGCGTCGCTGCTGACTCACCCGGCCTGGGCTGAGGAATCGTAAATGGCAAAACAGCGGGCTAAGGCTGACCTGCCCACCAAAGTTTGCCCCGTGTGTCAGCGCCCTTTTGCCTGGCGCAAAAAGTGGGCCGACTGCTGGGATGAGGTGAAGTACTGTAGCGATCGCTGCCGCCGCCGCCGCTAGCCTAAAATAAAGCCATTCTCGTCAGGCTGAGCCATGTCTACCCCCAGCCTCCATGACCATGATTTCTATGCCTGGACGGTGGAACAGGCCAGACTCCTGAGCCATGGCCACTGGGACAAACTCGATTTTGCCAATGGCAGAGATTTAGCGATCGCCCACGCTACAGTCCTACCGCGATCGACCCTTTAAGATTAGAAAGCATTCTCAAGGACAATCACTATGGCGCAGGCGTTACCAAAGGTCATTATCCACGGGGGGGCCGGTAATTCCCACGGTCACAAAGAGCGGTTGGTGATGCTGCGGGAAGATTTGCACAGCATTGTTCGGCAGGTCTACAGCAAAGCCGAGGCCGGAGCTAGCGCCCGCGATTGCGTTGTGATGGGCTGCCGGCTAATGGAAGATTCGCCCCACTTTAATGCGGGCTACGGCTCGGTACTGCAATCGGATGGACAGGTCCGCATGAGCGCCGGACTAATGGATGGCGAGGCCCAGCGGTTTAGCGGCATTATCAATGCGTCGCGGGTACAACACCCGATTGACCTGGCCGCTTACCTACAGCCCTTCCCCGATCGCGTGCTGTCGGACCTGGGCGCTGCGGAGCTAGCTCGCGAGATGGGTCTACCGCCTTTTGACCCAATTACCGACCTGCGCCTGAAGGAGTGGATGCACGAGCGAGCCAATAACTTTCAAAGCGCGATGGCTGGGGTTGTGAGTGAAACGATCGAGGCCGATATGGCCCCGGTTCCGGCTGGGGCCGAACCTCGGCACGGCACGATTGGGGTAGTGGTGTTAGATATGCAGGGCAACCTGGCGGCGGGCACCTCCACCGGAGGGAAAGGGCTAGAGCGACTGGGGCGAGTGAGCGACTCGGCCACTGCGGCGGGCAACTACGCCAACAGCATGGCGGCGGTCAGCTGCACCGGAATTGGCGAAGACATTGTCGATGAGTGCCTGGCGGCGCGGATTGTGGTGCGGGTCACCGACGGCATGGCCATAGCCAACGCTTTTGAGAAGTCCTTCGCAGAAGCGTTGGCCCACGGGCGAACGTTTGGCGCGATCGCCCTCAGCCACCGGGGCGAGATCGCCTGGGGCAAAACCACCGAAGTGCTGATCTCGGCCTACCATACAGGTGAAACCCTGGGTGATACCCTAGAACTAGACTCAGATCCCTTAACTGGAGGGTTTGACGGCCATGACTGATCCTAAATCTCCCCAGCGCAATCCTTCGCGCTCAGAGAAAAACGTGCTCAAAATCGATGTACCGACCCTGATGGTAATTTTGACCGCGCTGATTTTGCTGCCCCTGCTGGCCACTGGGTTTATATCGCAGTAACTCCTTAGCACGGGACGGCATAAACAAAGCAACGATTGCCTTTGGCCGGGGGGCCGGGGGGCTGGGGGGCCGGGGAGCCGAGTAAGCTGCAATGGTATGCACATCGGCGGCGTACAGTACTATTACTCAGTGGCACAAGCACTCCTAACGCTATGGCTCGTTTAGCCCCTTCGCTCCCTCGCCCAAAGCGACGATATCCAACCTCCCCCGCCGTCTAGGATGGGCTTTAATTGCGTGAGTTAAATGCCGTATAGGGCTCTAGGGGCGGCGTTTCCCAGCGGCTATACCAGTTTGTCAGGTAGGGTTTCACTTCGGCCACCAGATCCCGGCGCTCCTGGGGGGTGGGCTGGGCATCGAGCTGGGCCGCGATCGCTTCTCCGACCGCCTGCAAATCAAAGCCCGTCGGTAGACCCGATCGCAGCACCACCTTACCCCCCACCAGCACTGTATCCACGTCCATGGCCTTGGCTCGCATGAGCACCAGATGCAGGGGGTCGATATCGGGAGCTACCCAGGGCCAGGTGAGGCGATCGCAGTTGACCAGCACCACGTCGGCCTGGTAGCCCGGGGCCAGCTTGCCAATTCGGTGGGCCTGACCCATTAGCTTAGCTCCGCTCGTAGTCGCCATTGAAAAGACATCCCCATAGCTGGGGGCAGGGTGACCCATCTGCGGGGTGCGGTGCAGGCGGGCCGCCAGCCGCATTTCGGCAAACATGTCGTCGTCGTCGCCCAGGGTGTTGCCGTCCATACCCAGACCGACCGTTATCCCAGCGGCCAGCATCGCGTTGAGGGGCGCAACGCCGGCCCGCAGCCTGAGGTTAGAGCTGGGGTTGTGGCTGACGGCGGCCCCAGTTTCAGCCATAATGTCGATATCCGCCTCGGTCAGCCAGGTGCCGTGGGCGATCGAAAAGCGGGGGCTGAGTACCCCTAGCTCCTTCAGATGAGCGATCAGCGACTTACCGTGGAACCGAGGGCCAATCAGCTTTTCTGGCAACGATTCTAGGGCGTGGGTCTGCACTTGAGTATCTACACGTTCCGCCGCGTCTACTATTTTCACCAGCAGATCGTCGCCCACCCACTGCGGCCCCGGAGGGCCAAACCAAACATCAATGTGGGGATGGGATCGATACTGCTTCACAAAATCGGTGATCAGCGCCAGATAGTCGGTGGCATCTAGGCCCTGAGTCGAGGGTACGGCTGCCGTCAATCGCTGTCGCAGGGGCTGGGGTAGGGTCGCCAGAAAGGCCTGATCTTCTTCATGCACATAGTAGCTCTGGTAGTTGGCCCCAGGGTTGAGGGCCACGCGCATACCGGCTTGCTCGTAAGCCTGTAGTCGGGCGTTTAGGCTCTCACTACAGGCGGTGACAGAGCCTGAAATCCGGGATACATCTACGACCGTCGTCACGCCGCTTTGCAGCAGTTGCGCAATGCTTAGCAGGGTTTGCAGCCGGGTGTCTTGCCCCCTCAACCCCAGGTTGGCCGACAGCCACAGTTCCAAAAAGTCATCTTCAACCCCCTGTAGAGAATTGGGGACGCCGTTGCTGTGGTGGTGAGCGTTAACCAGCCCCGGCATGACCGCAAACTGCTGCGAGCCCAGCACCTCGACCTCAGGATACTGGGTTCGCAGGGTCTGCCAGTCCCCAACGCTCAGGATGGTATCGGCTTGAATGGCGATCGCAGCGTCAGTCAAAACG
>JBARVK010000439.1:0-4913 GCA_049646225.1 Nodosilinea sp. | reverse complement strand
GGGAGTGGGGGAGTTGGGGGGTTAGGGGAGATGGGGAGATGGGGATGGGAGGTAAGAATTGGGGGCGCGACCTGGTGGAGAGTCATTTCCCATGGATAGCTATAGAGAATGTCCAAATCTTGCTGGGGTCGGCCATACAGTAGCGTTCGAATATTCGCCCTCCAAGGGCTAGCTCTACTGAAACAGGGTTGAGGATACCTGCTTGAGCGCGGTGAGCCCCTGAAGGGAGTTGCTGATAAAGTTCAGAGCGGCGATCGGGCGGTTTAGAAAGCGGCGGGCGAGGATGTCGGCGCGGAGGCGGCCGTCGGGGCCGATCGCGTCTGAAATATCCGGCAAATCATGGCTACAGTCGTCGCTAATCACTCGCAGAATGGCGATTTTAGCCTGGGGCATGGTCTCCAGCAGCACGGCGCTTTCCATATCGACGACATCGGCCCGGTAGCGATCGCCCAGCCGCCGTTTTTCGGCCACCGTGGTCACTACGCAATCACGCGTTACCCCCGTTCCCGCAGGAATTCTCAGCCGCTGGGCCAGGGCCTCGGTAAGGGCGCGATCGCACCCATAAGCTTCTCCCCCATCTCCCCCCACATCCCGCCACACCCGCTCCAGCAGCACCGCATCCCCCACCCGGTGCTCTGGCGACAGACTGCCACCCAGCCCCAGCAGCAACACCTCCTGGTCTACCAAGCGCGATCGGTACTCCCAGGTCTCTAAAAAAGCTCGAAACGCCACCGGCCCTGCTGGCACCGGCACCACGGGGGGAGCGGCGGCAACCCTTTTCAGGCCCCCCATCACCGCCTGATATTCAGCCCCAGCGGGTACGAGAATGACCTGGATTGCCATTAGACCGACCGCCGCCGGATGCGGAGCCAGCCGTCTTCCAGAAGGGTGTAGAGCACTGGCACCACCACCAGACTGAGCAGCGTTGAGGTCAGTAGCCCGCCGATGATGGCGACGGCCATCGGCTGCCGCAGTTCGGCCCCGGCCCCCAGCCCAACCGCGATCGGCACCATCCCCAGCACCGTTGAAGCCGTGGTCATGAGAATGGGGCGCAGGCGCACTAGCCCAGTTTTCATAATCGCGTCGTGGCGCTTTAGCCCGGCCCGGCGCAGCTGGTTAACGTAGTCCATCAACAAAATCGCGTTTTTGTCGAGCAGGCCCAGCAAAAACAGCAGGCCCAGCAGCGAGACAATGCCAAAGTCGCTGCGGGTAATCCACAGGGCCAGCATGGCCCCTACGATCGAGAGCGGCAGCGACAGCCCCACCACCGCCGGTTCCAGCAGTCGGCCAAAGGGCACCAGCAGTACCACCATCATGCAGATCACCGCCAGCACTAAGATGCGGCCAAAGCTGCCCAGCACCTCTCCAGCCCGGGCCGAATCGCCGCCCAGATCGATGCGGACCCCGGCGGGCACGACCGATTCTGCAATCGCCACCACCTGCTCGGTAGCATCACCCAGAGCCTTGCCGTCGCTCAGGTTGGCGCTGATGATGGCGATCCGCTCGCCGTTCTGCCGGTTGATTTCGACAATGTCAGCGGCGGTGTTCTGTTCACCAGAAACACGCACATCGGCAAACCCGGGCAACGCTTCCACCTGGGCCTGAATCTCAGCGGCGGCGGTTTGCAGGGCCGTCACATCGTCGCCCAGCAGGGCAATCTGAAGCGGTTTTTCGCCCCCCGTATCGACAAACTGTATGTCTTCGACGCTGGTTTCAACCCCCTCCTGGACGGGTAAATCCTGGCGCAGATGGGCCTGGACGGCGGCGGTGTCGCGATCGCGATCGTCTCTGAGCTTGACGTACAGGCTGCCTTCGTTGGGCCGCCCGCGCCCGCCCACGGTGGTCAACACCGACTCCACCTCGGGCAGAGTCATCACCGTGGTCTCCAGATCGTCGGCCCGCTCAAGGGTTCGCGGCAGCAGCTGTAATCGCACATCCCCCGCCGCTTGGGACAACGTCGGCACCCCAGGCAGTGGCCCCGGCTGCCCCTGAAGCTGCCCTAGATCGGGGCGCTGGGGCAAGACCGTGGTGTAGTTCAGCAAAAACTCGCCGCGATCCAGCTGGGGAATAAACCCCTGGGGAATCAGCGGAATAATGGCAATACCCGCGATCAGACTGGCGATCGCCAGCCCCACGACAATCCAGCGGCGGTGTAGCGCCCAGGCCAGCGTTTGACTGTAGCCGCGCTCTAGCCAGGAGACCGGCACGGCTTCTGGAACCCGCGTAACCACGTCATTTTGATCAGCACTGACCAGTGGATCAGGAGAATTAGGGCCTGCCGGTCGAGCCCGTAGCCAGTACACGGCCAGCACCGGGGTGAGGGTGCGGGCCACCAGCAGCGAGGTCAGCACCGCTGCCGACACGGTCAGCCCAAAGGGTTTGAAGAACTGTCCCACCGTACCGCCCATCAGCGCTACGGGCAAAAAGACCGCCACAATGGTCAGGGTGGAGGCCGACACCGTCAGGCCAATTTCGTCAGTGGCCAGCAGCGCCGCTTGGCGCGGAGAGGCCCCTTCGTCCATATGGCGAATGATGTTCTCAATTTCGACGATCGCGTCGTCGACAATAATGCCAATCACGATCGCCAGGGCCAGCAGCGTAATGGTTTCCAGGTTAAAGCCATAGATCGCCATCACGATCGCCGTACCCAGCAGCGATAGCGGAATGGCCAGGGCCGTAATCAGCGTCGCCCGCCAGCTGCGCAAAAAGCCCATAATCACCAGCACCGCCAGCACGATCGCCCCGATCAGCGCATCGATGGTGGCCTGGGTGGCCGAGCGAATGTAGTCGGCCTGAGTTTCGGCCAGGGTAATGCTCACCTGGGGCTGCTCAGCGCGGAGTTGTTCAATGGCGGTTTCGGCCCGCTCGACCACCTCCAGGGTGTTGGCCTCGCCCCGCTTCACCACCTGCACTGCCAGCGCCGCCGCCCCGTTAAAACGAATCAGCGTCGGTGGGTTTTGCAGGGCCGCCCGAAAACTGTCGCCATCGCTTTCTGTAGCGGTCTGGGTACCCGTGCCGCGCAGATCGACCCGCAGCACCCCAGGCAGAGCTTGCAGCGTGGGTAAAAGTTCCGCTTCGGCTAGCTCAGCCAGCTCAGCCAGGGTCAGCTCGTCACTGGTGAGGGCATAGCTAATCGCCGTGGCCTCATTGAGATTGAGCGGAATAATTTCGTAATTGGCGGCCTCGGGAAGCGTGGCTTGGGCGATCGCCTGCTCTACCGCAGCTGCGGCCCCGGCCAGCTCACGGTTGACGCTAAAGCCCGTTCTGATTAAGGTTTGACCCGCCGAGGTGGTCGAGTTGAGTCGCTCTAGGCCGTCCACAGCCTGGAGCTGCTCTTCTAAGGGAACCGTCAGCTCAGCTTCTGTTTCTAGCGCCGTTGCAATGGGGGCAGTGGCATTGACTAGCACCACCGAAAACGTGATATCGGGAAACAGGGCATACTTCAGAGAGCTAAACGCAAACAGCCCGGCTACGCCAATCACAATCCAGCAGCAAACCGTCAGCCCGCCGTGTTGAATGGCTAGCCGAGAGATATTCAACCGTTCGCGCAGCTGGCTGAGGTCAGGTCGAGGCATTAATTTAGTTGGCGATCAGAAACGCAGATATCATAGCTTGTTCAGCCAAAGAATCCGCCAAAGGCCGGGTGCCGACCAGGCAGATATGGCTCAGACCACCACGATCAGACTCTCGGTACACAGCCGATTGATGGACCATCTATGAGTTTAGTTTTGTTTCTCCTGCAAACCTCAGGGCCAGGGCTGTGGATTGCCCTAGCCACTGGACTGGTCAGCGGCGGCTGCAGTGCCGGGCTGATTGCGCTGATCAGCTACGCCATCGCCCAGGAAACCGCCGGGGTAACGGTGACGGCGGCGTTTATGGGGCTGGGGGCGATCGCGCTGCTGCTGGCGATGGTATCGCGTATCTTGCTGGTGCAGTTTTCCCAGGCGGCGGTGTTTGAGCTACAGCTGCAGCTCTGCCGCCAGATTCTCGCCACCGAGCTGAAGCCGCTCGAGACCCTGGGGCTGCCCAGCCTGCTGGTGGTGCTCACCGACGACATTCAGGCGATCGCCGCCGCCGCCAGCATTCTGCCCGTGCTGATGATCAATATCGCGGGCACCGTCGGCTGCATGGTCTACGTGTCGTGGCTGTCGTGGCAGGTGCTGGCCCTGGTGCTGCTGATTACCCTGGTGGCCTCGGTCAGCTGTCGCTGGTTTTTAGTGGCGGGGCGGCGGGGGCTGGCGGCGGCCCGAGAAAGCCAGGAGCGACTGTTCCGGCATTTCCGCAGCCTGATTGAGGGCATCAAGGAGCTAAAGCTGCACTACCGGGGCCGCCAGGATTTTTTTGAGCTGGATCTGCGCCAAACCGCCCTTCAGGTCAAACACCACAACCAGCGCGGGCTGAGCCTGTTTGCCGTGCTCGACAGCTGGGGTAAGTTCATCTACTTTTTTGCGGTGGGTCTGGTGCTATTTGCCCTGCCCAACTGGATTGGCATTAGCCCCAATACTCGGGTGGCCTACGTGCTCACCTTTACCTACCTGCTGGGGCCGATGGAAAACCTGGTCAATAAGCTGCCCCTGCTGGGGCAGGCCAGCGTGGCCCTCGACAAGCTCAAGGCCCTGGGGCTGACGATCAACCCGGCGATCGTCGCTTCGCCCCCGTTCCCGGTACAGCCCTGGCAGCGGCTAGAGCTAAAGGGCGTTACCCACACCTACCGGGGAGAGCAGGACGGCAGCGAATTTACCCTGGGGCCGGTCGATCTGACGGTGCATTCGGGCGAGCTGATTTTTATCATCGGCGGCAACGGTAGCGGCAAATCGACCCTGGCGAAGGTGCTCATCGGGCTCTACCCACCCCAGTCTGGAGAACTTTGGCTCGACCAGCAGCCCATTGATGCCGATCACCGGGAGTGGTAT
>JBARVK010000438.1:0-6384 GCA_049646225.1 Nodosilinea sp. | reverse complement strand
GTTTTAGGGGAGGGCAGGCGCAGGTAGAGGGCGGCCTGCCCGGCGGCGACGGCGGCGTACTTGGCCTGGCTATCCATGCGTAGGGAGGCAGTGGTAATGCCGACGGCCTGGGCCACCTGCCCCTGCTGGCTGAGGTCACCATGACCCGACTCCACGCTTTCGACCAGGCGAACACGATCGCGATCGCCAGCCTCAGCCACCTTCAGCGGCTGGGGATCGCCCCCGGCCAGGGGCACCATTGTGGCTCCCTCGCCGCGCACCGCTACAAACAACAGGCCGGTTTCGTCGCCAAAGCTCAGGAAAGGGCAACCCAGCACCCCCACTTTGATGTCGCCATCCACCACCAGCGCCAGGGCGATCGCGTACTGGTCGCCGCGCAAAAAGCCTTTGGTGCCGTCGATCGGGTCGAGGGTCCAGTAGCGGGGGGCGACGGTGCCGTTGCCATGGTCGATCCAGCTGAGAATGTTGGCGTCGGTAGCGCCGGGCACCAGTTGCTGCACCTGGTCGGTGACGGCGGCGAGAACTGAGGTGGCCTCGGGCTGGCGCAGGTCGGTGGTATCTTCTTCACCAACCACTGGATCATGCGGGAATGCAGCAGAAAGGGCCTTGCAGATGATCGCCTGAGCACCGTAGTCGGCAATGGTGACCGGGCTTTTGTCGTTTTTCTCGATCGCCTGGGGCACCAGGCCCTGGCGCACCCGTTCGCAGAGCTGGGCGGCCTGGATGACGGCGGCGATCGCGGTTTGTTTTTCCTGTTCGTAGGGCATGGAGTGGGGGAGTGAGGGGGTAGGGGAGTTGGGGAGGGTGGGGGAGAATGGGGTGATCCCAGAAAGCACTATAGCGGTTGAGGGGGCGACGCGATCGCTGGGCGGCTAGAAACCTGCGCTCATCCCGGTCAAGTCCCGCTCTGCGTTAGAAACCTGGTTTCGCGACCGACTCAATCCAGTCGCGGGGGCCGAAGTGGCGGCAGCTTTGGGTGGCAACCTGGGCGGCTTGGGTTAGGGCTTCGACAAAGGGAACTTGCAGGCGGTAGTGGCAGAAGGCGCCGTGGAAGATGTCTCCGGCTCCGAGGGTGTCTTGGACGACGACCTGGGGCACAGGCAGGGTACCCGCTGTGTTGCGGTGGCGGTATTGGATGGGGCGGGGGCCGTGGGTGACGGCGACTTCGGCCACTCCCAGGTCGCTGAGGGCCGTTGGCGTGTCGACCCGATCGGGCAGGCAAAACTTGGCGGCGGCAATGACGCTGGTGGCTAGGGTCAGCACCGTGTCAAAACCGGGCTTCCAGCTGCCGGCATCGACAACGATGGGAATGCCCTGGGCTTGGCGAGCGATCGCGTGACTCACCGCCATCTGGTGGCCGTCGATCAGGACGATATCGATGCCCTTCAGCAGTGCCTCGGGGTCGGTGGGTGGGGCGGCCTGGCGACCGACGGCATTGCGGGAAACCACGGCGCGATCGCCCGTGGCGGCGGTGACGAGAATGGTGGACAGGGGCGGCGGGGCTAGTAAATCGGGGGTGAGATCGACTACGTCAATGCTGTGGGTGGCTAGCTCAGCGCGGATCAGCTCGGTCAGGGGATGCTGACCCAGCGAGCCCACCAGGGTGGCCCGGTTGCCCAGGGCGGCAAAGGCGATCGCGGCGTTGGTGGCTGGCCCCCCGGCGACCATTAGACTATCTTCGGCGACGATCTTCTCGTCGCTGCTGGGCACATGGCTAACCCGGTAAATGCAGTCGAGGGTGATGAGCCCCACAAAAAGTCCAGCGGCCACGGCGATATTTCTCTCGGCAGATTCTAATGGTTAGGGTAGGGCGATACTCTCAACAGCATAGATCTGACTCTGGGTGTAAGGTGAGGTAATGCAATAGTCTTGAGTGCAGCTTTTCTCAAGTATTGGCCTCGTTCTGGGGAGCGATCGCCCTACGATTGCATTTCAACCTCGCTATCTATCTGTGGCTCCGCCAATATGGCCGATACGTTACCCCTTGCCTATATTCCTCTATTTCTGCACTGCCTGATTGGGCTGGTGGCGGCCCAGCTGGCCCACCGCAAGGGCTACGACATGGGCCGGTGGATTCTGTGGGGTACGGTGGGCGGCACGGTGGCCCTCATCGATGCCTGGCGAAGGCCTAACCGGCTGCCGCAGCCATGAGCACATCTCTAAGCCGATGGCTAACCAAGCTACTGCCCGACCTCGATCATCGGGTCTGGATTCTAGCGGCGGGGCGGCTGCTGTCGCAGGTGGGGATTGGCTTCACGCTCTTTTATGCGCCTATTTTCTTCACCGAACAGGTGGGGCTATCGGCTACCCAGGTGGGCCTGGGCATTGGTCTGGGCTCGCTGGCGGGGATGGGAGGACGTTTTTTGGGCGGATCGATGGCCGATTCGCCCCGGTGGGGACGGCGACCGACGCTGCTGGCCTCAGCCCTGGTGTCGGCGGTGGCCGACGGGGTCTTGATCCTGGCCAACACCTTTCCCATTTTTGTGTTGGGCAACCTGCTGATGGGGTTTGGGGTGGGGTTGTACTGGCCCGCCGCTGAGTCGGTAGCGGCAGACATTACCACCCCAGATCAGCGCAATGAGGCCTATGCCCTGGTGCGTCTAGCCGATACCCTGGGCCTAGGAGTAGGGGTGATTGCGGGCGGCGCGCTGATTTCACTAACAGGGGCCTACCGGGCGCTGTTTGCCATTGACGGCGTCACGTTTTTGCTGTTTTTTGTGATTATCTATTTTGCGATCGCCGAAACCCGCCCGGCGGGTAACTCAGCCCGATCGCTCTTGCAGGGCTGGGGTCAGGCCCTGCAAGACACCAGCCTAATGGTGTACGCCCTGGTGAATGTTTTATTTACGGGCTATTTGGCTCAGATTCAAAGTACGCTGCCGCTGTACCTGAATCGCTTTGGTGGCGGTGGCGAAACGGTTAGCGAAGGGGCCTTGAGTGTACTGTTTACCAGCCACGTGTTGCTGGCGGCGATCGCGCAGTTGCCCATGGCCCGCTGGCTCAACCGCTACCGCCCGGCCCAGGGGTTAATGGTGTCGGCCCTGCTGTGGGGGCTGGGGTTTGGGCTGGTGTGGCGATCGGGCACGGGCAGCTTTCCGCTGGCCTGGGGCGGGCTATCCCTAGCGGTGATGGCCCTGGCAACGGTGGCCTATACGCCCATTGGCTCAGCTCTGGTGGCAGCCCTGGCCCCCGAGGCACTGCGGGGGGTGTATCTTTCCGTCAATTCGATGTGCTGGGCCGTCGGCTACCTGATTGGCCCGCCCCTGGGGGGCTGGGCCCTCGACCAGGGCGATGCCCTCGCCCACGGCTTTTGGCTTGGGTTAGTAGCCACGGTAGGGCCAGCCCTGGGCATTCTGGTATGGCTCGATCGACGGCTGCGCGCTAGACCTGATCCCACATCACTTTGAGCCCGTCGGGCAGGGTGCTGGAGATCTCTTTGATCTGCGCGTCGGACAGCTCTTCGCGGGCGGACGAGAACACTGCAATCACCACCGCTTCAGGGGATACGCCCTTGGGAATGCCCCCCTCTTGCTTGATGCGGCGCAGGAAGGTTTCGGTATCGACGTTGAGGGGGGGACGCAGTCGGCTCAGCGCCCGAACGATGGGATTATCGTCTTTCCACAGGGCGGCGATTTCTTCGTCTTTAAAGGCCGCCTCGGTGCGATCAGAAGCTTCGGTAGACATCAAGTCTCGCATCGAGCGAAACACAATGAGGGTGAGGTCGCGAGCATCGTAGATGTCTGGCAAGCTAGCCCTCTGCATGACTTTTTCCAAAAAAGCCCGTTCATTAGCGCTAAATTTTTCGGATGCCATAGTACTTTGCCAAAATTTGCCGCGATCGTGGACACGGCCAGTTCGGCCCGATGGTACCACGCCGAGAGGGCGCGACGGGCAGGTTTGTTGCCATAGTTACCATTCCAGCCAGGGGTGCGACTCTCCCTTTTGCTCCCTACCCTGGGTGGGAACGAGAGCATGTTTATGTCAGGGATTAACCGCTTGGATTTGCCAGGTGCCGTCGGATTGGCGGTCATAGAGAGTGCGAGTTTGGGGGTCGCCGCGCAGCTCTAGATGGTCAACGCGATCGGGTGCAAGCAGCACTAAGCAAAAGACAGCCGGGGGAGTAGTGCCAGCATCGCGGGGCGAAAAGTCAGCCTCAGAATCGCGGGGCTGGGCCGGGCGAGGCCAGTAGAACTGCTGGCGGGCGTTGTCGGAGAGGGCCTCCCAGGCCGTTTGCCGAGCGTCCTCGAGATCGGCATCCGAATCGGCATCGGCGTTTTCCACTACTGTAATGGGGCCAGCTAGCCGAAATTGCTCGCGGGTTTCAGTAAAGTACCAGCAGGCCTCGGCCCGAGGGTGGGCGGCAATGTCGGCGACCTTGGCGCTGCGCTGGTCGGTAATCACTGTCAGCGTATTCGTGTCAGGTAAAAAGTCTCGAAAGACCACTGTGCGGTTGGCGGGGTGCCCCTCGGCGGTAACCGTAGCCAGCTGAAAATAGCGGCTAAAGGGTTTGCTGCGGTTGCGGTGTCGAGCCCGGGCCAGGGGACTGCGCCAGGGGGCCAGGGGCGAGGGCATTAACAGGGAGGGATCAGAATCAGACATACTAAGGGTTGACCTTGGGCTGGGCTGGCCGGTGCTGGGCCAGTTCAACAGAGCATTTATAGAGAGAGCTTGCAAGCATGACTGTTGCCATCCTATCGCTGATTGCTGGAGGGGGGCTGCTGCTGCTGGGGGCTGAGTCCCTGGTGCGGGGGGCGGCCAAACTGGCCGGATTATTGGGCATTTCGCCCCTGATCATTGGGCTCACTATTGTGGCCTATGGCACCAGCGCTCCGGAGCTAGCGGTTAGCGTGCAGTCTACTCTGGCGGCCCAGGGTGACATTGCCCTGGGCAATGTGATTGGCAGCAATATCTTTAACGTGCTGGTGATTTTGGGCCTGTCGTCGCTGGTCGCGCCGCTGCCGGTGGCCCAGCAGCTCATTCGGCTGGATGTGCCGATTATGGTTGGTGTTTCGGGGCTGCTGCTGCTGTTTTCTCTCGATCGCGTGCTGCAGCCCAGCGACGGCATTATTTTGCTGCTGGGCGGCGTAGTATATACCCTGTTTTTGGTGTACCAAAGCCGTAAAGAAACCAATGCCGAGGTGCAGTCGGAGTACGATCGCGAGTACGGGGCGACCTCAGTAGGCCGCTGGGCCTGGATCGTTAACCTCACCTACATGGGCGTTGGGCTGGTGACTTTGGTGGGTGGGTCGCGGCTGTTTGTGAGTGGGGCGGTGAGTATTGCCCAGGCGCTGGGGGTGAGTCAGCTGGTGATTGGTCTGACCATTGTGGCGGCGGGTACCTCCCTGCCCGAACTTGCCACCTCGGCGGTGGCCACCCTCCGAGGGGAGCGCGACATTGCTGTGGGCAACGTGGTGGGCAGCAATATCTTCAACATTTTGACCGTGCTGGGGGTGACGTCGATCGCCTCGGGGTCGGGTATTCCCATTCCCAATGCGGTGCTAAATTTCGACCTGCCGGTCATGGTGGCAGTGGCGGTGGCCTGTCTGCCCATTTTTCTGACCGGCAACGTGATTTCGCGCTGGGAGGGGGGCCTGTTCAGCGGCTACTATGTGGCTTACACGGCTTTCCTGATTTTGCGGGCCGCCGACCACGAAGGGCTAGGGCTATTTAGCCGGGTCATGCTGCTGTTTGTGATGCCGCTGACGGTGATTACCCTGGCGCTGGTGGTGATGAGCTGGCGACCCCCAAAGCCGCAGGCCCCGGTAGAGCCAAAGGATACCCTTCCTAGCGATACCCACTCCCGGTAGGATAGGGAGCTATGTTGTTGCGCCTGCACCCATGGCTATTGCGGTTGATTTTGGCACCAGTAATACTGTCATTGCTCGCTGGAACCCAGCAACTGAAGGCCCGGAGACCCTGGCGCTGCCGGGGCTGAGTTTAGGGCTTGGGGGGGTGCCCCCGCTGGTGCCCAGCCTGGTCTATGTCGAGCAGCCCCAGGCGAGCGGTGTGGTGGTGGGGCAGGCGGTGCGCGATCGCGGTCTTGATATCACCGCCGATCCTCGCTTTTTTGCCAACATCAAACGCGGTATTGGCGCGCCATTGCAGGGCTTTCTGCCCGATATCGACGGGCAGACGCTGACCTTTGAGCGGCTGGGGGAGTGGTTTTTGCGATCGCTGCTGACCCAGGTTCGCCAGGGGTTGGGCGACGACGACAGCCTGGTGCTGACGGTACCAGTGGACAGCTTTGAGGCCTACCGCCTGTGGCTGAGCGACGTGGCCAAAGCGCTCGACTTTAGCCAGGTGCAGCTGATCGATGAACCGACCGCCGCCGCCCTGGGCTACGGCCTCAGCGGCAATCAAACCCTGTTGGTTTTAGATTTTGGC
>JBARVK010000437.1:0-2977 GCA_049646225.1 Nodosilinea sp. | reverse complement strand
TCAGGGTCGCTGCGTTGACCGCCAGGGCGATTGTGCCCGCTTCGTCGTTGCGAAACACGACCCGTCGAAACACCGGGGCCGTGGCGTTGTAGACATGCACGATCGCTCGCTTTGCCCCCGCCAGCGATTCAAACGTACGGCGAATCAAGTCTTCCCGTGCCTGGGTCAGCACCTGAATTTCCACATCATCGGGTACTCGGTTCTCGTCAATCAGGCGGCGCACAAAGTTAAAGTCGGTCTCCGAGGCCGAGGGAAAAGCTACCTCAATTTCCTTAAAACCAATCTCGACCAGAAGCTCAAAAATGCGCAGCTTTTGCTCCACCGACAAGGGCTCGATCAGCGCCTGGTTGCCGTCGCGCAGGTCAGTACTGAGCCAGATTGGTGGCTTGGTCAGGGTCTGGCTGGGCCAGGTGCGATCGGGCAAATGAATGGCGGCAAAGGGACGGTATTTCTCAGCGGGGTTAGTCAACATGAGTGGGGTTTCTAAAATTTCAGCAGCTTGCAATTCTCCAGCCTGTTGTCTCTCGCTCAGCGCCAGCGTCGTCGCCAAACCAAGGAACAGAGCAGAAACTCCCAAGCCATAGTCAGGTCTACGGAAAACCTGTGACTGGGGACGTAATCTTATTCAGGGCATTTCGCCTTTATTTCAAAAAATTAGTTGCGCCCAAGGCGCAGCAGCAGCCCCAGCCCAAGTAGCAGGCTGAAGAGAGGGGCTAGGAGTAGCTGCAATGACAACATCAAATGACGACAGCGCAAGATTGCACAACATCAGAATCGTAACCGCGACGAGAATTGGCGTCAAGGGCTGAGGCGCGATCGCAGGGCAGACATTTCCCTACAAATTTTGGCCACCAGAAATCATAACCCCAGCTTCTTCACTGGGGATGGACCTGAAGCCAAAGTTGCAACTCCCAACCTGGAAGCATTGAGGCAGCGATTACAATAAAAGTCTAGGTCTGTACGGCATCGCGTCATGGTTCAGCAGCTCCAGCCCAACGCCTCAGCCAAAATCAACTACCCTGACAGCGATGGGCAACCCATGGCCGACAATACCAAGCAGTTCCGCTGGATTGTAGTTATTAAAGAAAACCTGGAGCTGCTTTTTGTCGATGATCCTCAGATGTTTATAGCCGGGGATTTGCTCTGGTATCCCGTTGAAGGCGATAACACGATCCGCCAAGCCCCTGATGTCATGGTAGTAGCAGGCCGACCCAAGGGAGACAGGGGATCCTACCGTCAGTGGGAAGAGGATGGCATCGCCCCTCAAGTCGTCTTTGAGATTTTGTCGCCGGGGAACCGCTTTGGCGAGATGCTGCGCAAGCTGGGATTCTACGATCGCTATGGCGTCGAAGAATACTACATCTACGACCCCGATAAGCTAGAACTCACCGGACTCCAGCGCGGTGTAGACGGGCTAGAGGTGATTGACTCAATGGACGGCTGGGTGAGCCCCCGATTGCAGATACACTTTCAGATGGCGGCGAACGGATTAGAAATCTATTGCCCTGATGGACAGCGGTTTTTGACCTATAGCGAGCTGGGCCGGCAGCTAGACCAGGAGCGAGAACGGGCTGATCAAGAGCGGCAACGGGCCGATCAAGAGCGGCAACGGGCCGAGCGCCTGGCTGCTCAACTGCGAGCGGCTGGTTTAGAACCGGAGAGCTAGGCGCTCAGCTTAGTCACGGATTGTCCTGCGCCGTGGGGCACCAGTGAGCCTCAGACTAGCCTGGTCAAAAAAACTGGTCAGTTAATAGCGCAGGCTGCGCTTATTAGTGACAATAGAATCAGGTGTTTTGATTCCATGACGAAAGCATGGCAGGGGAGGGCGTCCCGCAACGCTCTTGCTGGCTCATGTATTCGCTATTTCAAAGCCCCCCTGCGTCGTCTGGTGCTGGGGGGCTTTGTAGCCCTTCACTCCCCTTCCGTACCTCTATATGACCGCTGAACCGAATTTTGTCCTGGATTTGACCCTGGCGCTGGGGTGCTCTGCCGTTGGCGGGTATATTGCCCATCGACTCAGGCAGCCGGCGCTGTTGGGCTACCTGATTACCGGCCTCATTATTGGCCCCTTTGGATTGGGGCTACAGACCGATGTAGAGCAAATTCAGGCCCTGGCTGAGGTGGGGATTGCCTTTTTACTGTTTGCCTTGGGGGTTGAGTTTTCGCTAACAGAACTCAAGCGGGTGCGGGCGATCGCGGTTCAGGGCAGCCTCTTGCAAATGGGGCTGACCACGCTGCTGGTGTGCTCGGTATCGCTGCTCTCGGGCACGGCCACTTCACCACTCCAGGGCATTTTCCTAGGCCTGGTGCTGTCGCTATCGTCTACGGCGGTGGTACTCAAAACCCTCACCGATCGCGGCGAAACCGCCACCGTCCATGGCCAGGTCATGCTGGGCCTGCTGATCTCTCAGGATATTGCCCTGGGCCTGATGCTGGCGGTCTTGCCGGTGCTCAATCAGCCCGATGCGATCGGCATGGCGTTGGGCATTGCATTGTTTAAATTTTTGCTGTTTCTGGCCGGAGCAGTCGTTCTAGGTCGCTGGGTGGTGCCCCAGCTGATTCAGCACATTGCGGCTACCGAGAGCAGCGAACTGTTTTTGCTCACCGTGGTGGCCCTCTGCCTGGGGGTCGCCTGGGTGACCTCCAAACTGGGCCTCTCCATTGCCATGGGTGCCTTTGTCGCCGGGCTGATGATCTCAGAAATTGACTACGCCGACCAGGCCCTGGGCAAAATTTTGCCCCTGCGAGACACCTTTGCCTGCCTGTTTTTTGCCTCCATTGGCATGCTGATCGACCCGGAGTTAATCATCAATAACCTAGGCAAAATTCTTGAGCTAGTGGCGCTGATCATGGTGGGGAAAGCGCTGATTATTTTACCGATCGTGCTGGGCTTTGGCTATTCGCTCAAAACCGCTGTCAAGGCCAGCTTTGGGCTCAACCAAATTGGCGAATTTTCCTTTGTGCTGGCCCTGGTCGG
>JBARVK010000436.1:0-4624 GCA_049646225.1 Nodosilinea sp. | reverse complement strand
CCTCTACCCTGGAAACCCTAGGACTAGACTACCTAAACGGGCTGATTGCCCCCGGCGGCTCCTTTACCGCCCACCCCAAGATCGACCCTGGCCACCACGGCGACCCGCGACTGGTGGGCTTTTCGCTCAAAACCGGGCTGTCTAGCAAGATTACCCTCTACGAAATCGATGCTCAGGGCAATGCTATCCGCCAGCACAGCCACTCGATTCCTGGCTTTGCCTTCATTCACGACTTTGCCCTCACCCCTAACTACGCCATCTTCTTTCAAAACCCAGTGAGCTTTGGGCCAATCCCCTTTTTGCTGGGGTTCAAGGGGGCCGCAGAGTGCATTAGCTTTAACCCGAAAGAACCGACCAAAATTCTGATTGTTCCGCGCAATGGCGACCCCATGCAGGTCATCGAGACTGACCCCTGCTTTGTGTTCCACCACGCCAACGCCTTTGAGCAAGATGGCCAGATCGTGGTTGACTCGATTTGTTACGACAGTTTTCCGTCTCTAGACGGCACCAGCGACTTCCGCGACGTTGATTTTAACAGCGTTCCAGCGGGAGAACTGTGGCGCTTTAGCCTGAACGTGGCAGCGGGCACTGCCGAGGTCAGTAAACACGTGACTCGCTGCGTGGAGTTCCCTACCCTGCACCCGGACTACCTCGGGCGGCCCTACCATCATCTATTTATCGGCACGGCCCACGCGCCCCAGGGCAACGCCCCGCTACAGGCCCTGCTCAAGCTCGACACCCACACGGGCAAGACCGAGGTGTGGAGCGCTGCCCCACGGGGGTTCATGGGTGAGCCGCTGTTTGTCCCTCGCCCCCAGGGCCAGGGTGAAGATGACGGCTGGGTACTGGTGCTGATGTACGATGCCGAGCGTCAGTGCTCTGATCTGGTCATTCTAGAGGGTCAAGACATTGCCGCTGGACCTGTGGCCCGGCTCAAGCTGCCTCACCATGTGCCCTACGGCCTGCACGGTAGCTTTGTGCCCCACTACTTTGGGCCAGCGGATAGCCCTACTCCCTCTGACTTAGCTTCTGCGGCCTGAAGTGCGCCTTTAGGGAGGGTATGAGTTACGGCCTAGGGAAGAGGGGAATACGAATTTGGAAGGAGAAGATTAGGCTATCCCCCTCTTTGGCTGTTTAACCCATGACCCTCGCTGGACGCCACGTTTCCTACTGGATAGACTCGACGCTGCCCTCTAGCTATCCAACCCTGAGCCAGAACGTAACTGTCGATGTGGCCATCGTTGGCGCTGGGCTAGCTGGGGTCACCACGGCCAAGCTGCTCAAGCAGGCGGGCAAAACTGTAGCGCTGATCGAGGCCGATCGCATTGGCGCTGGGGTGTCGGGTCACACCACCGCTAAGGTTGCGGCCCTACAGCAGTTGATCTACGCCGATTTAATCGACCAACATGGCCAAGAGAAGGCGCAGCTATTTGGGGAATCTAACCGGGCCGCGATCGCTCGTCTGGCTGACTTGATTGCAGCGGAAAATATTGACTGCGACTTTGAGCGCAAGGCCAACTACACCTTTGCTACCGATGCCGACGGGCTGTCAAAGGTTCAAAAAGAGGTCGAAGCGGCCCAGAGCCTAGGTCTGCCGGTCAGCTTTGTCGAAAGCGTCGATTTGCCCTTCCCCATCACCGGGGCGATCATGATGCCCAATGAGGCACAGTTTCACCCCCGCAAATTTGCCCTGGCGATCGCCTCTACTCTGACTGGAGACGGCAGCTACGTCTTTGAGCAAACCCGCGTCACAACGGTCGAAGGCGAAGGCCCCTGCCGTGTCATTACCCACAATGGCCCCACTGTTACGGCCCAAGATGTTGTGATCGCCACTAACCTGCCCATTTTGGATATTGGCCTTTACTTTGCCAAAACCTACCCCCAGCGCTCCTACATTGTCGGCGGTCGCATTGACCCAGCCCAGGCACCCCAAAGCATGTATATCGGCGTCGGCGACAACTACCGATCGATTCGCTCGACCCCGACCGATGACGGCGGCCTGATGCTGCTGGTCGGCGGTGAAGGCCACAAAGTGGGCGACGAAGACCAAGCCACCGACGAACGTTTTGAACGCTTAGAGAGCGACTTACGCAGTATCTTCGGGGTCGAACCCGAGTACCGCTGGTCAACCCAAGACTACAAGTCCTTTGATCACCTGCCCTACATCGGCCACCTCACTCCAGCCCACCAGCACACCTACGTGGCCACCGGCTTTAGCCTCTGGGGCATGGCTAAGTCAGTTCTTGCTGCGATGGTGCTGTCAGACCGCATTCTCGGGGTTCAAAACCCCTGGGCCGAGCTATACGAGTCGACTCGCCCCACGCCTTTTGTCACCGCTACTTCGATTCAGCAAAACCTGGAAGTAGGTGTCCACTGGGTAGGCGATCGCCTCAAAGGTCTGTTTGACTCGCCCGACAGCGTAGGTACAGGGGAAGGCAACCTTGTCACCCACAACGGCCACAAAATCGCCGCCTACCGCGACGACAGCGGCCAACTGCACACGGTTTCTGCGGTGTGCCCCCACCTGGGCTGCATCGTGGCCTGGAACCAGGCCGAGAAAAGCTGGGACTGCCCCTGCCACGGATCTCGCTTTAGCTGCGAGGGCAACATTCTCCACGGTCCCGCCGTTAAGCCCTTAGAGCAGAAGATCTGTGATTGATCAAAACCTCTCCTATGCTCAAGGGTGAGTCTTCCTGGCTCACAGCCCCGTGCGACAATAGCGGCATCTTTTAGCTCAACTTTTCCCATGAGTGGCGACACTATTTTTGGCAAAATTATCCGCAGAGAGATTCCGGCCAACATCGTCTACGAAGACGATCTCTGCCTGGCCTTTACCGACATTACCCCTCAGGCCCCAACCCACATTCTGGTCATTCCCAAACAACCGATTCCAAAGCTTGCCGATGCCACCGCAAGTGATAAAGAACTGTTAGGACATTTGTTACTAACAGTTAAAGATATTGCCGACCAGAACGGCTTAGCTGAGAATGGCTATCGCGTGGTGATAAATACTGGCGATGATGGTGGGCAAACGGTTTACCATCTGCACCTACACCTGCTGGGGGGCCGCAGCCTGGGGTGGCCGCCGGGCTAGCTATTTACTTTTGTACAACGAAATAAATTTTCTTTTCTCACCACTTTCTGGAGAAAAAAGGAACTTTACACTGCATATAGGTGAATAGTCTCACGCTCAACTAGGGGACTTGTAGGTTGCCTACGGCACCTGTCATATCCAAATTGGGTGTAGCGACTAAGCACCTAAATTATCCATTTTTCGTTGTTATTTATTGGCACTCTTACCATGACTACTACGCTTCGCACCCGCGACAATGCGGGAGCTTGGGAGCGGTTTTGTCAGTGGGTGACCAGCACCGAGAACCGCCTGTATGTGGGCTGGTTCGGCGTGCTAATGATTCCCACCCTGCTGACCGCAACCATTTGCTTCATCATCGCGTTTATCGCCGCCCCTGCGGTGGATATCGACGGTATCCGTGAGCCCGTGGCTGGCTCGCTGATGTACGGCAACAACATCATCTCTGGTGCGGTTGTGCCCTCGTCTAATGCGATTGGTCTGCACTTCTACCCGATTTGGGAAGCCGCTTCCCTCGATGAGTGGCTGTACAACGGTGGCCCTTACCAGCTGATCGTGTTCCACTTTTTGATCGGCATTTTTGCCTACATGGGTCGCCAGTGGGAACTGAGCTACCGCCTCGGCATGCGCCCTTGGATCTGCGTGGCCTATAGCGCTCCGCTGTCTGCGGCTACCGCCGTATTCCTGATCTATCCGTTGGGCCAGGGCTCGTTCTCGGACGGCATGCCTTTGGGTATCTCGGGTACCTTCAACTTCATGCTGGTGTTCCAGGCTGAGCACAACATTCTGATGCACCCCTTCCACATGCTGGGTGTGGCCGGTGTGTTCGGTGGTTCCCTGTTTTCCGCCATGCACGGTTCTCTGGTGACTAGTTCTCTAGTGCGTGAGACCACCGAAACCGAGTCTCAGAACTACGGTTACAAGTTTGGCCAAGAAGAAGAAACCTACAACATCGTTGCGGCCCACGGCTACTTTGGCCGGTTGATCTTCCAATATGCCAGCTTCAACAACAGCCGCTCTCTGCACTTCTTCCTGGGCGCGTGGCCGGTGATTGGCATCTGGTTTACGTCGCTGGGCATCAGCACGATGGCGT
The DNA here is from genome assembly GCA_049646225.1 of Nodosilinea sp. Classification (GTDB taxonomy): domain Bacteria; phylum Cyanobacteriota; class Cyanobacteriia; order Phormidesmidales; family Phormidesmidaceae; genus Nodosilinea. Next base: position 440 of record JBARVK010000436.1, on the reverse strand, counting down.
TCAACCTGAACGGGTTCAACTTCAATCAGTCGATCCTTGACTCTCAGGGTCGTGTGATTGGCACCTGGGCTGATGTGATCAACCGGGCTAACCTGGGTATGGAAGTGATGCACGAGCGCAACGCTCACAACTTCCCCCTCGACCTGGCGGCTGCCGGTGAGGCGACCCCTGTTGCATTGCAGGCTCCGGTTATCAACGGCTAGGTTGTGAACTTGGGCGGGGTTTGACCCCGCCCATCCTGTAACAGGTCGAATGAAGGTAACCAACGCCCCAGATATCTGGGGCGTTTTTGTTTGCCTAACGATGGGAAAAAGGGTTTGTCGAGGATTTGAGTTAGGGCGTAGGGGCAATCGGCAGAGAACGGACTGTAGTTGAGCCCTCCGTTACCGGTAGGCCAGCGCGATCGGCAGGCTCTTTCCAATCGTTGAGCTGATCGATGC
>JBARVK010000435.1:0-3740 GCA_049646225.1 Nodosilinea sp. | reverse complement strand
CAGCGCGTCCAGGGGAATGGTTTCATCTGCCGCCAGGCTCTCAATCGCCGCCGCCGAAGCCCGCGACCGTTCCTCAGGGGTTTGCGATCCCAGCGGTTCTTGAATGACAAAGAGCGGCCGATCGTTCAACACAACCGGGAAGCCTCCAGGGCGATCGGGTGCCATATTCTGCTGTGACAAGGCACCGGGGGAGATGACCAACACCAGCAGAAGGGACAAACAAAACGCAATTAGGCTTCGCCAACGCTGCTTCATACTTGGAAAAACTTGGTGCAAAACCCTGATTGATCGCTAGTGTCCTGACACACTACGGCCATGCAGTGATCAGGAATTTCCCCGAAGTCTACTGCCTTCGCTCAAGCTCGACTATCGAAAAACCGCAATTTTGCCCCTGACAAATATGGAGTTTTGTGTCATGGCTGGGGCTCTCAACCCTCGGCAGGCGGGAGCTTGAAGCACTACGCCTGAGCTGAGACGCAGCCAGGCGACGGATTTACACGGCAGCCTTGAAACGATAGGCTGCCTCGCGGTTTACGTGCGATCGCCTCCTTTTGCACAGCGCTGAATTACTCTGTAAGTCTCAAGGCCCTCGCTGAATCGTTGCGTTGCCCAAATGGCCCAATGCCATAGCGAACCCTGGCTACCTATTCTCTAACCCCACACCCGCCATGGACAAGCTAACCATCACTCGACCCGACGACTGGCACCTGCATCTGCGGGATGGCGACGCCCTACACGCCGTCTTGCCCCATACGGTGCGTCAGTTTGCCCGCGCCATCGTCATGCCCAACTTGAAGCCCCCCGTGCGATCGGTCGCCGATGCCGCCGCCTACCGCGATCGCATTCTAGCCGCGATCCCCGCTGGCCAGCGGTTCGAACCCTTGATGACCCTCTACCTCACCGACAACACCAGCCCGGACGAGATTGTGGCGGCCAAAGCGACAGAGTTTGTCAAAGCCGTGAAGTATTACCCTGCCGGGGCCACCACCAATTCCGACTCGGGGGTCACGGATATTCGCAACTGCGATCGCGTCTTTGCCGCCATGGAGCAGGTCGATATGCCGCTGCTGCTGCACGGCGAAGTCACCGACAGCGACATCGATATCTTTGACCGCGAAAAAGTCTTTATCGAAAAACACCTGATGCCGCTGCGGCAGCGCTTTCCCCACCTGCGGATGGTGCTAGAGCACGTTACCACCTCAGACGCGGTGGCCTTTGTGCAGTCCACCGACCACATCGCCGCCACGATTACGCCGCAGCATCTGCTGTTTAGCCGCAGCGTGTTATTTCAGGGAGGCTTGCGGCCCCACTACTACTGCCTGCCCATTTTGAAGCGAGAGACCCACCGCCAGGCCCTCTTGCAGGCCGCCACCTCTGGCAACCCAAAATTCTTTCTGGGCACCGATAGTGCCCCCCATCCCCGCGACGGTAAAGAAAGTTCCTGCGGCTGCGCGGGCTGCTTTTCGGCCCTCCATGCCCTAGAGCTGTACGCAGAAGCTTTTGAGAGCGTCGGTCGGCTCGACAAACTAGAAGCCTTTGCCAGCTTCTACGGGCCTGATTTTTATCAGCTCCCCCGCAATACCACCCAGGTCACCCTGACCAAAACCCCCTGGCGCATTCCCGACGAGCTGCCCTTTGGCGAGTCGGGGTTGGTGCCGCTACGGGCCGGGGAAGAACTCACCTGGCAAATGGCATAGGTCAAAACTATCTGGAATGGCGCTTTCCTTTTAGGTCTACGCTCATTCTGCGCATCCTAACCGTACCCCTGCTCCAGCCAATCGTTTTGACCCAGAGAAACCTAGCTACAGCAGCGGATCTATAACCCCTTGCCAATCGCTCAGCGTCGAACTCGACTCTAGATCTGGCACCGGGCTGCCGTTGATAAATACCGTTGGCGTTGACCAAACCCCGCGATTGATGGCGTAGCGAACCGAGGCTTTGGCTCGACTGGCCACCGTCGCTTCCTCATCGCTGATTTGCTGAGCCAGACCACTGTCTGCTAAGGCTGGGTCAAATTTGGCGGCCAGATCTGCAATCAGCTGCCACAGATCTTGACGGGTTTTGGCGTTAAAGGCCTCTTGGCCGTAGTCGGCCTGGTGCTGGTAGAGGTGATCAATAAACTGCCAGGCCCGCTGCGGGTTGTCTGCGGCGATCGCCACCACGGCCTTAGCCAAATCCCAGCTCTGGCGATGGTCGCACAGCACGATGAGGTGGGCTGTAATGCCGACTCGATTGCCCTGGTAGTGATTAGCGATCGCCATGACCGTAGGCCAAGCCTTCTTAGAAAACGGACATTCCAGATCGACAAAGACCTCTACTTGAACAGGGGCATTGCCGGCCCCTAAACGAAACCCACTGGGGCGAGACGGAACGGGCATTGACATGGGTAATTTGTTCTCAAAGCATCTAACGGCAGTGTATGAAACTGCGACCCACGCTGTTACCCTCGCAGGGCAGATTGGTATCCAAAAGAGCGAGGGGCGATCGCAGATCAACGTGCGATCGCCCCCGCCGCTCTACAGGTAAACCTCACCATCCTGAACGCTGTTTAAGTTGAGGCTGTCGGCCTCTTCTAGCCCGGTTGACTCACTTTGCAAATGCGCTTCTAGCAGCTTCAGGTTCCGCACATTCGACTTGTAGAAGGCGTCAAACACGTCCCCCAGCAGCGGCACAGTTCCCACTACGGCCTCCAGGCCAATATTTAGAACCATCTGCGCCAAAACACTCCTGGGCAGACGGAACCGGGCCGCCAAAACGATGACGTAGGCCGATATCACGGTAGCGATCAAATCGCCTAGCCCCGGAATCAGCCCAAGCACCGGGTCCCAGCCAATTTTTAGCCCCACCACGGGAATTTTGAAGGCCGTATCCATCAACCGACTGATGCGACGGATGCGGTTTAGGTTTCTGAGTTGGGAGGCAGTGTCGATGGTATTCATAGGCTAATCCTGCCAGCTATAACTGGCCGTTGTCTTACCTCGGAAGAAGCAAAAAAGCCCGGTGGATGCCTAAATCGCGCTATTGGGCCAGCTGGGTAGCCTCGGCGTGAGCAACCGTTCGAGCCGCCAGCGGTTGGAGATGAAAACCCACCACCTGCTGCCCCCGGCAGTAAATGCCCAGCTTGGGGCGTACTTCAAACGCAGGCGTGGTGCCTTTCTGCGCTTCGGCCTCGGTGTAGAGCCAGTAGCCCTGGGGGCCAGCCACCAGCTGCACCGGGGTCTCTTTAGTGCGCGAAATCAGTACGTGAGTAGGGTTGAATGACATGACAGTTTCCTAAATAAATTGCTTTAGTAACTCTATGTAACGTCTTCTCAGATAAGACGGCGAGCCGGAGAGCCGAATAGGCTGGGGGAGGATCTCACTATCTGACCCTGACTCAAAGGTGACCAGGGTACCCAACCAGGCTTTTCGAACCTCACGAAATCTGAAGAACGTATTAAATTATTAAATGAGAGTTACAAAACTTCATCTACCTCTAGTCGTACGCTGTTTTCAGGTAGCGTTTTTCTATGCAAGAATTCCACGCCAGCCAACATTTGCGCTTGCGGGTGCCCAACGAGGCTATCCCGATTGAGCACTACCTGCGGCAGCCCCAGCGCCTGGTACAGGCTATTACCGATCCGCGTCGGATTGAGGTGCTGGGCGATGGGGTCTATCGCTTGAGCCTGCGACCGCTGCAATTTATGGGTATCAGTATCGAACCCACCGCCGACCTGCGGGTGTGGAGTTTAACCGACGGC
>JBARVK010000434.1:0-7111 GCA_049646225.1 Nodosilinea sp. | reverse complement strand
GATATGAGTTTTGCCAACCAGGCCATGGCCTGCGAATACCTGGTGAAGAACAAGGGCAGCCTGGAGCCTGGTCTGCACTCCATCCCCGAAGCGGTCGACAAAGAGATCGCCCGCCTCAAACTGGTGGCCATGGGTATCGAAGTCGACAGCCTCACCGCCGAGCAGGAGATCTACATCAACTCCTGGACCGTAGGCACCTAGGCGATCGCCTTCTAAACCAAAAGCCTGCAGATACTCATGGCATCCGCAGGCTTCTCCATTAAATAACCCCCGAGGCCAAGGCTTCGGGGGCTGTTTTGTATAAGGGTTTAGCTATAATGCGTGCGTCTGTCGTATCTGTACCTAGAATGCTTCAGGTACAGCGCTGCGTCATCTCTGGTTCAAGATCTTTACGGCAGATTGGTTGAGGCGTAACGATTTTCAAGCATTTGGCGAATTGTGATTCCTATCACTTACAAGTCATTGCAGTCCAAGGCCATAGAGACGGATTGTGCCGTCAGTAGAGTCCTGGCCGTCAGGTAAACAGGGCGACGTCTAAACTAAAGCCCGGCAGCACAGCTTCGCCTAAAAGCCGGGTCGGGAGCGCTTTCACCTCCGCCTCTGCCCCCGGTCGATAAATTTCTACCTGTTGGCCCTTGGGGTCAAACAGCCAACCCAAGCGGACGCCGCTGACCATGTACTCCTGTATTTTGGACTGCAACAGCTCCAGACTATCGGTAGACGAGCGCACCTCCATCACAAAATCCGGTGCGATGGGGGGAAATCGCCGTCGTTGCTCAGGGGTCAAGGCCTCCCAGCGAGATCGTTCGACCCAGGCGGCATCGGGCGATCGCTTACTGCCGATCGGCAGTTGAAACACCGTGGACGAGCTAAACACTACACCCAGCTGGGTTTGCCGATTCCACAGGGCTAAATCAGTTCCTAACTCCAGCTCCTGATTGCCGCTTTCACCACCTACGGGGGGCATAACAACCAACGCTCCTTGGGCATTTTGCTCGATCGCCATCTCTGGATTATGGATACAGAGCTGATAAAACTGCTCATCGGTCAGATGAACAGCCTCAAGGTTGATTTCGAGGGGTAAATCCAGAGTGGTCATCGGCTGCTCTGAGGAGAGAGGTCAAGATCTAACTGGGGGCAGTGCTTTCTATGGTAGCGACCCGTCTATGGTGTGAAGACCATCAAAACCGTTGCATGTGAACAACTCTAAAGAGCGAACTGTCTAAACTATTCACTAACCTGTGCTACTAAGCCCAATTTTGAAAGCGATTTGTCTATGAGCTATAGCTTTGACATTATCGGTATTGCCCCGGCGCTGCAATTTTTTAACCACCAGCAGCAGGTGGAGACCAAGCGCGATCGCGCCCAGGCCTACCTCGGCAGCTACTGCTGCACCCTCGATGCCTTCATCGACGCGATCGAGGCTGTACACCGCAAGCCCGACTGGGATTGGGATGCGATCGTGAGTACCATCGTCACCTTCTGGCTTAGTCAGGAAAAAGACGTGCGCCACTGGAAGCAGCAGTTTGCCGCCGTCCAAGGTGACCAAACCCTGGGCACCCAAAACCTAATTGTGGCCCGCGTTGTCAACTACGACAGCCTGCGCCACGAGTTTGAAACGCTGTTCGACGGCTAAGGCCAAGGCCAAGATGCGAAGAACATGCCAGAATAAAGGCTGGATATCTGGCATTTGATAGGTTCCGTTGATCAGACTTCTGGCCAAAATTCGCGATATCTTCCTGCGCTGGTGGGGCGACTTCACCCTCCAAACCCGGCTCATGGCCGGGGCCACGCTGGTGGTGTCGTTGATTACCAGTGCCCTCACCTTTTGGGCGGTCAACACCATTCAAATGGATGCCCGGCTCAACGACACCCGCTTTGCCCGCGACCTGGGGCTGCTGCTGGCGGCCAATGTGGCTCCCCTGGTCAACGAGGCCGATCGCACGGAACTGGCCCGGTTCTCCTACAGCTTTTACCAGAGCACCTCTAGCGTCCGCTACATGCTCTACGCCGACGAAAACGGCGACATCTTTTTTGGCATTCCCTTTTCGGAGGCCTCGGTACAGAGTTCCCTCACCCTCAGGCGGCGCATGCAGCTGCCCGAGGGCTACGCTCAAAACACCGATCGCCCCCTGGTGCGCCAGCACCTCACCCCGGTGGGCGAAGTCACCGATGTCTTTGTGCCGCTCAACTACAACGGCACCCATCTGGGCGTTTTGGCCTTAGGCATTAACCCCAACCCCACGGTCGTAGCTTCGTCGCACCTGACGCGAGATGTCACCATTGCGGTATTTGTCTCGATCTGGGTGATGGTGATTTTGGGGGCTGTATTCAACGCGCTCACTATCACTCAGCCGATCAAAGAGCTGGTGCTGGGGGTAAAAAACATTGCTGCTGGGAACTTCAACCAGCGCATTAATTTGCCCCTGGGCGGGGAGCTGGGCGAGCTGATCTACAGCTTTAACGATATGGCCGAGCGCCTGGAGCGCTACGAAGAGCAAAATATCGAAGAACTCACCGCCGAAAAGGCCAAGCTCGAAACCCTGGTCTCGACCATCGCCGATGGAGCCATTTTGCTCGACAGTGATATGCATGCGGTGCTCGTCAACCCCACCGCCCGCCGCATCTTCGGGTGGGATCACCAAAATCTGGATGGCGAAAATATCCTGAGCCATTTCCCCAACCCTGTGCGGGTGCAGCTCACTCGGCCCCTGTTTCAGGCGGTCAAGGGCGACTCAGAGGCGATGGAGTTTAGGGTGCTGATTACCGAACCCAGCCACCGCACCCTGCGCATTTTGCTCAATACGGTGCTGGACCAGGCCAAAGAAAACGTCAAGGGCCTCGCTATCACCATCCAAGATATTACCCGCGAGGTTGCCCTCAACGAGGCCAAAGCCCAGTTCATCAGCAATGTCTCCCACGAGCTGCGCACGCCGCTGTTTAACATCAAATCGTTTATCGAAACCCTGCACGAGTACGGCGAAGACCTCAGCGACGGCGAGCGCAAGGAGTTTCTCGAAACCGCTAACCACGAAACCGATCGCCTCACCCGCCTGGTCAACGACGTGCTCGACCTGTCGCGGCTGGAGTCGAGCCGCCAGTACCAGCTTGAAGCGGTCGATATTATTCAACCCATTGAGCAGACCCTGCGCACCCATCGCCTCAACGCCCGCGATAAGCAAATCCAGCTTTTGCAGGATGTTGAACCCAATCTGCCGCCGGTGATCGGCAACTACGACCTGCTGTTGCAGGTGTTTAGCAACCTGGTCGGCAACGCGCTCAAATTTACCGAGTCGGACGGGCAGGTGATGCTGCGAGCCCACCAAATTGTGCCCTCTGGCGACGGCCCTGGAGAAAGCGGCTACATTCGAATCGAAATCTGTGATACGGGCATCGGTATTGCCCCGGAAGATCAGCAGGCTATCTTCGATCGCTTTTTCCGAGTCGAAAACCGTGTCCACACCTTGGAAGGAACCGGCCTCGGTCTCTCCATTGTTAAAAATATCATTGAGAAACACAACAGCCAGGTGTATCTGGTCAGCGAGGTCGGGGTCGGCACCACCTTCTGGTTTGACGTACCGGCCTACGAACCCGGTGCGATCGAGGTGGCGGCTAAAGACATCACCCACGCTAAAGCCGAAAATAAAAACCTGGCGATCGCCGCCACTAGCTCCTCAGCCTCAGAAGGCTCACACAGTACTTCTACAGCCGATCACAATTAATTCCCCCCGATGCGCGTAGAGGTCGTGATGTATAAAAAGCCGTGACATCATCTACGCCTGTTGACAGAGCTATTGGAGACAGTAAACCAGGGGAGAGTTGAACTTGCTGGTGCTAAACGCTCGTAAGCCAGGCCTGCAACTGCTCAAATAGAGTTTGAACCAGTGCCAAGTCCTTCACGCCGGGCTGGTGTTCGACGCCGCTGGAGAGGTCAATGCCGTCGGGGTTGAGGGTTGAGAGTGCCGTAGACACATTCTCGGGAGTTAGCCCACCGGCTAGCATCCAGGGACAGGCGGGGCGAAACGACACCAGAGCATCCCAATCGAGCGTTAGCCCCGTACCGCCAAGCTGTTGGGGGTGGTAGGCATCGAGCAGCAGCGCATCGACGTAGGGGGCATAGGTTTCGGCCCGCATCAGGTCGGCGGCGGTGCGTACGCGAATGGCTTTGATCAGAAAGATGCCGGGTAGCTCGGCCAGCAGCTGCTGACAGTGCTCGGGGGTTTCTTGACCGTGGAGCTGAAGGTGACTGAGTTTGGTCTGGCGGGCGATCGCGCCCATGTCGTCCACAGTGGCATCGGCAAACACGCCCACGGTTTTGGTCACCACCCCGGCGGCATCGAGCGCCTGGGTAATCTCGGTAATGGCGGCTGGGGTCAGGTATCGGGGCGACTGGGGTACGCAGATAAAGCCCAGGTGGGTAGCGCCGCAGCGAGCGATCGCGATCGCCTGCTCTGCCTGGGTAATGCCACAAATCTTGACCCGCATGTTAACTCTGTTGAACATTCCGTCGGAGTGGTGTCACTGGATTTTTATAATCCAGACTAGGCTTAAATGCCCATACTAAGGCTGACTCAAGCCGAACGTAAGCGATCGCCGTTGAATTCTGGTTCTCAAGACCCAATTTTAGACCCCTAGCGGAGAAATAACATTGCTGCTTTCTAACCTGCTGCTTGCCGCCTACACCGTACCGACCACCCCGGAGTGGTCATACAAAGTGGCGCTGATCATGATTACCTGCAACCTGTTCGTGCTGGCCATTGGCAAGTACGCCATTCGCAAGCCCGGTGTGGGTCCGGCCCTGCCCGTGGGCCTACCGATGGTGTTTGAAGGTTTTGGCCTGCCCGAACTGCTGGCGATCGCCAGCTTTGGTCACATTCTCGGTGCCGGCATGATTTTGGGCCTGGGCAACGCCGGGTTGTTGTAGTATCTACCCATAGCACCGCCCAGTGAGTTGATGGGCCAATTGATAGAATAAGGCTATATCCATCCCAGACCTGAGCACCCGCATCTTTGAGGGGGATTGGGTCTGGTTTGGTATTTGGTGACGTTAACTAGGGGTTTGGCAATGCAATCCAACTGGCGTGTGGGGGCTATTTTGGGGATCCCCCTATTTGTCGATAGCTCCTGGTTCATTATTTTGCTGCTGGTTACCGTGTCCTACGGACTGGAGCCCAGCTGGCACTCCGCCTGGGGCAACCTGGCCTGGGTGATGGGCTTTGCCCTGGCGCTGCTGCTGTTTGCCTCGGTGCTGCTGCACGAGCTAGGCCACAGCATTGCTGCCAAAACCCAGGGCATTGCCGTCAACTCAATCACGCTGTTTTTATTTGGCGGCATCGCCTCCATCGACAAAGAGTCTAAAACCCCTGAAGACGCCCTTAAGGTAGCCGTTGCTGGTCCTTTAGTGAGCTTTGGCCTATTTTTACTGCTGACCGCCATATCGCAAATTCCGGCCCTGCCCACCCCGGTGGCGGTGATTATCGGCAGCGTAGCCCAGATCAACCTGGTGCTCACCCTGTTCAACATGATTCCCGGCCTGCCCCTGGACGGCGGTCAGGTGCTCAAGGCGCTGGTGTGGAAGGGGACGGGCAGCCGCATCAAAGGCATTCGCTGGGCGGCTCGCTCTGGACAGCTGCTAGGCTGGCTGGCGATTACCTTCGGTTTGGTGATGGCCCTGGCCTATCAAGCCTTTTCGGGTTTTTGGATTGCCGCGATTGGCTGGTTTGCCCTGCGCAATGCGGCCGCCTACAACCAGGTCACTAACCTGCAAGAGGCCATGCTGGCGCTTACCACCGCCGATGCCATGACCCGTGACTTTAAGGTGGTCGACGCCAATATGTCGCTGCGGCAGTTTGCCGACACCTACCTGCTCGAAGAAAACCGCGCCCCCGCCTACTTCGCTGCCTCCGACGGGCGCTACCGGGGTCTGGTCAGCGTTGATGACATGCGCGTCGTTGAGCGCAGTCAGTGGGAAACGCTGCCCCTCAGCCACATTGCCAAGCCCCTTTTAGATATTCCGTCGGTGCGAGAGGGCACGCCCCTGACCGAGGCCATCGATCAGCTTGAAGCGCAGCAGCTCCCCAGGCTCACGGTGCTCACGCCCGCCGATGCCGTCGCCGGTACGATTGACCGGGGCGATGTCGTGCGCGCGATCGCCGATCGGCTGGGCCTGCGCATTTCCCCCGCGATGATTCAGCGGATTAAAGAGGAGGGGCAATATCCGCCTGGGTTACAGCTGCCCTCGATCGCTAAAACGGTGATTGAAGAAGCGCGAGCCTAGTAAATCGCTCGGCTCCTTAGCCGCCATTATTCATGAGCCGAGCGCAAGGCCCGTCGTTCCCGCTTAGGCGGGAATCCACTCTGGGGTAAGTTGCCTTCCATGGATTCCCGTTGCTGCGGGAATGACAGTCGCTGATCGCCGATTTCATGAATAATCCAGCTTAGCTCCCCCGCGATTGGCAAGAATCAGCACACCTACGCCGCCTGCTAGGCCATGCCAAATTCATCCACCAGCGCCTCGTCTGAGTCGTCGGCAATGGTGGCCACAATCGTCAGCAGCCGAGAAATTTCGGCGGCAGAAATATCTTGGAGAATGCGGCTTACGATCACCAGCACTTTGTCGCCTGAGATGCCAAAGCGGGCTTCGAGGGTTTCGTTGCAGTTTTTCTCTAGCAGCTGCTTCATCATCTGAGGCTCGTTTTTGGCTGGCAGCGTGAGCACTGGCGACCATGCCGTTAGGGTGTCGGTCTCGGTTTCGCCGGTTAGCTGTACATAGACATCGACGCTGCCGTACTTAAACCGCCACAGGTGGCCCTCCGTGGTTTGGCTTACCATGGCCCCCTCGCCCTGATCGAGGCTGGCAATCACCGCCTCAATGGTATCTAGACAGGGCACGGCATCGATGTCTTTCTCGGTGAGCGAATTGACGTAGGACTGTTCCATATCGATCGCATCGTTAGCCATGACAAACCTTTGGTTGCTATTGCCGAACAAACTCGCCAGCCCGACCGTTGCAGACTGACTCGCCAGACTCTAAAATTTTAGGACCAGCTGGCCCAAAATCAACCCACTGGCGGGGAGATTGCGGTGCCTTCCCAACTGTATCCCCTTGGGC
>JBARVK010000433.1:0-1731 GCA_049646225.1 Nodosilinea sp. | reverse complement strand
GGGCTGCCCTTCTAGGGCTTCGTTTTCAGCTTGCCATTGGTTCATGGTGCGAGGCCGACCGACATCTTCTGTGGGTGTCAGTTCCTGGTTAGCCGTGACCTGCCGACTAGCACCTTGCCTGGCATCGACAGTGCTAGCGGTCAAAAGAATGACGACGGCTGAGCAAGCCACAGCAAACTGCTGCCAGCGAATGCGGGACAGCATTCTCGTCAAAGTTCCAAACATTGATTTCATCATGAATTACCTGCCGAATTGCGAATTTTAGACGTAGCTGAGCAACAGGCACAAAGCCAAACTGCTACTACCTCATGGACAAATTCAAGCTAAGTAACTCTTCGGCTAATCTCATCGTTCAAAGGGCAGATCTTCGTCAGCGACCCGCTAAATTACCCCCGCTTTGAGGAGTTTTTCTTCCCTTAGAGAGGGTATCCCTACCCAGAGATTGAGGCTTGAATCCTATGGTTGATAGGGGTAAATAATCGGGTTTAGCTTTACGGTAAGTAGGTAGTCACCGTGGATAGGTATGGCTCTAGTCAAGGCTCATGAGGTTAGCAATATTCACCTCGATCAGTTTGAAGTCTCTATTTTTCAGCTGACTGAAGCCCTCGCCCAGGGCCAAAGCATAGCGCCAACTATGTCAGATGTGTTGGCTGTTTTGGGGCAGCAACTGCACTGCGATCGCGTTTTTTTGTACATGCGATCGCCCCAATCAAAAATGGGACGAGTACCCTTTTGCTGGAGAGCGCGACCCTCCGTGCCTGTTATCTATGACCCTGACTGGAAACCAGAAGACCCCGCTTTAGTTCAGGACGATCCGATGTTTGCGGCGGCGATCGATACTCAGCCCAGTCTTTTTATCGAGGATGTCGAAACAGCTGATCCTGAGGTTCTAAACCGAGAGTTTGAGCGCCAAACCTTTGGCCATCGGGCCTTGATTCACGCTCACCTGAGTCTAGAGCGAAACCTGTGGGGTATTTTGCAGGCCTGCGTTTTTGACCATCCCCGAACCTGGAGTCAGAGCGATCGCCGCACCATTGAACAATCCGTTGCCTGGCTAACGCCCATTGCCATGACCTACGTGCGATCGCACTACAGCCCAGAAAACGGGGCCGAGAAAACGGGTTGCTAGGAAACGGGTTGCGGTCGGGATAACACCGTTTGCCGCTGGGTGGGCGTCAGGGTCGCTAGCCCTCGGTTGACCGCGCTGACTACCGCCAGCAGCGATGCCGTAACAATGCTGCTGTGGATACCCACTCCGTGAATGGTGCTCTCTAGCCAATCAGCCGCAATTTCGACCATCGCGATCGCATCGGCATCGCTACCGTGACCAATCGCCCGTTCCTCATAGCTGTGGACGCGAATGCCCAGAGCGAGAGCATCGACGAAGGCATCAATGGGGCCGTTGCCCCGGCCCTCGCGGGTGAGCACGGTGCCGTTCATATCTACGGAAATCGACATCGCCGCCGGGCTTATGTCATCGCGCCAGTGGTGGTTGAGGTACTTAACCGCCATGTTCGCCTGCAGGTACTCCTGTTCAAACAAGTCCCACAGCATGGGGGCAGTCATTTCCTTGCCGGTGGTATCCATGGCGCGCTGTACGGTTTGGCTAAACTCAATCTGTAAGCGGCGGGGCAGGCTGAGGTTGTAGTCGCGCTCTAGCAAAAAGGCAATGCCCCCTTTGCCCGACTGACTATTCACCCGTACCACCGACTCATAGGATCGACCCAGGTC
>JBARVK010000432.1:0-3900 GCA_049646225.1 Nodosilinea sp. | reverse complement strand
GGCACTCCAGCCCTGCCCACTGGCGAAAGCGATACGCGCTATGTTGAGGCCGTAGCCAAGGGCATTGGCACCCACCTCAACGGCGGCTATAAGGTCATTGTGAATAAATCTACCGTACCCATTGGATCTGGCGATTGGGTGCTCATGATTGTGCTCGATGGAGTAGCAGAGCGACAGCTCGCCCCTGTACCCGCTGGGGGGGTGCCTGAGACCGTTCCTCCTGAGGTGGTGGCTGACTTTGATGTGGTCAGCAACCCTGAGTTTCTGCGAGAGGGTTCGGCAGTGTACGACACCTTTAACCCCGATCGCATTGTGCTAGGCAGCAATAGCCCCCGTGCCATTGCCATGATGAAAGAACTCTATACTCCTGTTGTAGAGCGTCGCTTTGCTGAAGACTCTAACGCTGACCCCGTACCGGTGCTGGTGACAGACCTTAGCTCAGCGGAGATGGTGAAATACGCGTCTAACGCCTTTTTGGCCACCAAAATCAGCTTTATCAACGAGGTTGCTAATATTTGCGATCGCGTCGGAGCCGATGTCACCCAGGTAGCCCAGGGTATCGGCCTCGATTCCCGCATTGGTAAAAAGTTTTTGCAGGCGGGCATCGGCTGGGGTGGATCGTGCTTCCCCAAGGACGTGGCAGCCCTCATTCACACCGCTGACGACTACGGCTACGAAGCCCAATTACTCAAGGCAGCCGTCGAGGTCAACAATCGTCAGCGTCAGATTATCCTAGAGAAGCTCCAGCAGGTGCTCAAGATTCTCAAGGGCAAAACCGTTGGCCTGCTGGGGCTAACCTTTAAACCCGACACCGACGATCTGCGCGATGCGCCCTCGCTGATGTTAATCGAGCAGCTCAACCGCCTGGGGGCGAAGGTCAAGGCCTACGATCCGATTGTTTCTCAAAGTGGGCTGCGCCATGGGTTAACCGGGGTCATTGTTGAAACTGACCCCACCCACCTGGCTGACCACTGCGACGCGCTGGTGCTAGTCACCGACTGGCAGCAGTTTCAGGATCTCGACTACGCCGATATGGCACAGCGCATGAATAGCCCCATCCTCATTGATGGCCGCAATGTTCTCGATCGCGAGATGCTGGTGAGAGCTGGCTTCCAGTACCACGGTATTGGTCGCTAGTGATCTTGACCAGCGTTCGCTGATTGATTCAGCTCTGGGAAACGCTAGGGTTTCCCAGAGCTGTAAACTATGAATATAGCCAGTGCTCCTATCCTGGGCACAAAGGCGATCGCTATACCTGCACCCTTGGGCTGGTTCGAAAGTCGGTAACGGCTCCACAATACCGAGCGCCATGACTTGACCGCATTGAATCTATAGATCGACTGTCTCACTCATCTGCGCTGCTATGACCTCTTATCAGGCTTCCTCTAGCCCTGCCTACGCCCTTGAAGACGAAGCCTGGTGGGTGCAGCGCTGGGTTGAGCTGCTCAATACCTATCGGTTTAAGAAGCGCCTAGAGCGCGGTCGCATCTACGCCCGAGAAGGCCACATTTTAAGCTTGGAATATAAGGGATCTAAGGTGACGGCCCTGGTTCAGGGCACCGCTGAAGAACCCTATAAGCTTTCTATCTGGCTCGATGCGTTTAGCGACGAAGACTGGAACTATGTGACAGACTCTCTCTCAGAGCAGGCTATTTACTCGGCTCAGCTACTGGCTGGGGAAATGCCTGCCGAGATTGAAGCGGTTTTTACCGCTAACGGGCTCAGCCTGTACCCGTTCAACCTATCGGAGGTGCATTCTAAGTGCAGCTGTCCTGACCCTAAGAACCCCTGCAAGCACATTGCAGCGGTGTATTACCAGCTGGGCGACTTCTTTCGAGAAGACCCCTTTGTGCTATTTCAGCTGCGGGGGCGCAGCCGCGACAGCATTTTGGAGGCTCTGCGGCAGCGGCGACAGAGCAGCGCTGAATCGGTAGAATCGTCTTTGGTTAGCGGCGATACCAGTGCTGAGTTAGAACCCAAATTAGCCCCTAAGGGCCTCGATTTACAACAGTTCTGGGCCTACGGCGATCCCTTAGACCCAGAGCTAGTTGTGATTACTCCGGCTGAGACTACGGTGCTAGACGTGCTGGGAAAAATGCCGCTGCCACCGGACGATGCGCCGGTGGTCATGGGTTACCTCAAGGAGGTTTACCAGGCGGCGGCTCAGCAGGCCATGATCGAGGCCCTAAGCTGAGCGGGTCAGGGACAGCAGCCGTCGGAGGCCAAGCCAGCCGATGATAGAGAAGCCCACAGCTAGAAGCACACTAATGACAGAAATGCGAATGGCCGAGCGCCAGGCTTCTGTTCTGACCTGGCGCTCGGCTTGAGCCCGACGGGTACCAATCTCGGCCTCAATTTGCTGCTGAGCCTGATCTGCCTGCTGCTGCAAGAACTGAGTGAGGCCTTCGGGGTCATTGCGATACTGCTCAATGTCGGGCGGTAGCTGACCACTTTGAATCGCCTGATCGAGGAGTTCTTCATTTTGCAAAATAGCGCCTAGCTGGCTCTGCTGCTGGCTGAGCTCGGTGGAAAGCCGCTGCTGTAGCTGGGTCGCCGCTTCACCAGCTTCGGTACCGACCTGGGCTAAGGCCGTTTGGCTGGAGAGGCGCACAGCGTTGAGGTGCAGCAGGGTCAGTAGCAAATACAACACCCCCAACAGGCTGGCTAGAGCACAGACCCAAAAGCGCAGGTCGGTGGTTAAGCTCTTGCGTTGCGCCATACGGCCCACGGAATTATCGACCCACAACCCGGCTAGGAGCAAGGCGATGCCAATGAGGGGCACGATGCCGCGATCGACCACTTGGGTAGTGGTGGCTAGCTGCCACTGCACGTTGGTAAGGTTGGGGGGAATAAGCAGAATGAGGAAGTCTAGCAGGGCTGACAAAATGGCGATCGCGCCAGCTACTTTGAGGGCGATCGCAGCTAGGGGAGACGCCACCGGATTGGCAACAGTGGGTTCGGAAGTCATAGGATTGGTCGATTGCTACAGATAACCATTCTGCCTTGGCTACGTCAGAAAACGACAAAATCGCCACATAAAGATTGGGCTCTCCCCAGTATTCCCAGCTAGTTAAAACTGGGCTACCGTCTCTAGGAACAGAGGTTGAGACAGACCCACCGTTCTGGCTCGCCTGGCTCCTCAGTTCCCCAGCGTTTAGAAATAGTCGCTAAACATTCGCCACTGAGTACTAGGAATCGGGGTCCGCTGGAGCCAGTTGCCAGTCTTTGATATCCCAGGTGCTGGCGTCCCAGGGGGTAAATTCAACCTCGGCAAGGCGATCGCTGACCGCATTGGTCATCGCTCTATGCACCACCGGAATGACCGCCACATCCTCCGCCAGCAGCTCATTCATCTGTTGATACAACGCCACCCGGCGCTCGGGGTCGAGTTCCTGTTTGGCCTCTGCCCACAGGCGATCGTAAGCGGGGTTGCAGTAGCGGGCGTTGTTGGGTTCCTGCCATTGGTTGGCTTGGGAGGCTATTTTGGCGCAGGTCCACCAGCCCATGTAGGTACTAGGGTCGGGACTTTCGTTGCCAATCGAGTACACCTGCATGTCGGCAAAGAAGTGATTAAGGCTTTGGGTGTCTTTGGGGTCAGCGGAGAAAAATTCATCCAGGCGCACCCGCGAAATTTGCACATCGACCCCTAGCTCTGTCAGGCTATCGCTAACAATAGACTGGGTTTTTTGGCGAACCGGGTTTACCGCCGCCTGAAATAGCACTTCTAGGGCCATTCCGTCTTTTTCGCGCAGGCCGTCGCCATCGGTGTCAACCCAACCCGCTTCATCGAGCAGCGCTTTGGCTCGCTCTAGATCATAGGTATAGGCAACCGACGGGGCCTGATAGTCAAGCGGTGCAACCAAAATCTGGCCGATGGGTTTACCGGCAGCACCGTAGAGT
>JBARVK010000431.1:0-5217 GCA_049646225.1 Nodosilinea sp. | reverse complement strand
GCCGTGGGCCGCCTGTAGCGCCGCCGCAAACTTAAAGCTGTGGGCGGGCACCACGCGATCGTCGTGGTCTGCCGTAGTGATCAGGGTGGCCGGGTAGGCCGTCCCCGGCTTCAGGTTGTGCAGCGGCGAGTAGCCATGGAGCACCTTAAACTCATCCTCATTTTGGGGCGAGCCGTAGTCCGACTCCCAGGCCCAGCCAATGGTGAACTGGTTAAACCGCAGCATGTCCATCACTCCCACCGCAGGCAGCGCCGCCGAAAACAGGTCTGGGCGCTGGGTCATGCAGGCCCCCACCAGCAGGCCGCCGTTGCTACCCCCTGCGATCGCCAGTTTTGCCGCCGAGGTATAGCCCTTGGCAATTAGCCACTCCGCCGCCGCAACAAAGTCGTCGAACACATTCTGTTTGTTCAGCTTGGTACCGGCCAAGTGCCAGTCTTCGCCGTACTCGCCGCCACCGCGCAGGTTGGGCACCGCATACACGCCGCCCATCTCCATCCACACCAGGTTGCTGACCGAAAACGACGGCGTCAGCGACACGCCAAAGCCGCCGTAGCCGTAGAGCAGGGTCGGGTTCTGCCCATTCAGCTCGATCCCTTTTTTGTGGGTAATGAACATCGGCACGCGGGTGCCGTCTTGGCTGGCGTAAAACACCTGGGTGGTGGCGTAGACGTCGGGGTCAAAATCGACCTCGGGCTGGCGGTAGAGGGTGCTCTCGCCGGTCACCATGTCGTAGCGGTAGATGGCAGGCGGCACCGTAAAGCTGGTAAAGCTGTAGAAGGTTTCGGTGTCTTCGCGCTTGCCGTCAAAGCCCCCCGCCGAGCCAATGCCCGGCAGCACCACCTGCCGCACTAGCTCGCCCGTGAGGGAAAAAATGCGAATCGTGGTGTAGGCGTCCTTTAAATAGTCGGCCACAAACTGGTTATTCAGCAGGCCCACCCCCTCTAGGGTGTCGTCACTTTCGGAGATAATTTCCTGCCAGTGCGCCTTCTCGGGCTGATGAATATCGATCGCAATCAGCCGCCCCTTCGGTGCCTCCAGATCAGTCGTCAACCAGAACAGCGGCCCATCGTTATCAACAAAGCTGTAGCTAGCCTCAAACTCAGAGATTAGCTCCACCACCGGACTGTTGGGGTCGCTCAGGTCTTTGTAAAAGACCAAATTGTTGGGGTCCGTGCCCTTCCACACTGAAATAATCAAATACCGCCCGTCTTCGGTGACGCCGCCGCCAAAGCCCCACTCCTTTTGGTCGGGCCGCTCGTAGACCAGTACATCTTCACTCTGGGGTGTGCCGATGCGGTGGTAAAACAGCTTTTGGTAGTAGTTGACCGCCTCCAGTTTGGTGGTTTCATCGGGCTCGTCGTAGCGGCTGTAGAAAAAGCCCTGGTGGTCGTGGGTCCAGGATGCGCCCGAAAACTTTACCCACTTCAGCAGGTCGTCGGTGTCTGCCCCGGTGGCAATGTCGCGCACGTGCCACTCCACCCAGTCGGAGCCGCCCGACGACAGCCCGTAGGCCAGGTAGGCCCCGTTCTCGCTTACCGCCATGCCGCTAAGGGAAACGGTACCGTCCTCCGACAGGGTGTTGGGGTCGAGCAAGACTCGCGGCTCGGCCTCTAGGCTGGCCATGGTGTAGAGCACGCTCTGGTTTTGCAGCCCGTCGTTTTTGAAATAGAAATAGCGTCCGCCGCGCTTGAAGGGGGTGCTGTAGCGCTCGTAGTTCCAGATCTGGGTGAGGCGATCGTTGATCTCCCGCCGCTGAACCAGGGTTTGCAGATAGCCATCGGTGACCGTGTTCTGGGCCGCGATCCACTCGCGGCTGGAGTCAGATTGCGGGTCTTCGAGCCAGCGATAGGGGTCGGGCACCGTTACGCCGTGGTAGGTATCGACCTGGTCGTGCTGGGGGCTGGGCGGGTAGGCGAAGGCGGAGGAGGTCATAATTTCTAATCTTTAGGGCCAGTTTTCGATGGTTATGATGTTTGAAAATGCTGGGCTTATCGCATTAAACAGTTTGCTATCGCTAGTCACAAACAGGCACTGCTGCCATAGGGAAAGAGTCATATAAAGTGAGTCATACACAGTTCTTTGATGGTTTTTTGCAAAGTGATAGGCATCATGAAGCAACAAGGAAGATGGCGTAATTGAAAAGGAAATCAGCTGAAACGTTTCTAAAATGTCTTCAGCATCCTGTTCGGCTAACTCCTGAAACCTGTTTAACTTCCAAACGATGTTTCCAATCTCTGCGTAAATCAGGTCTGGAGCAAGTAATTCAAGTTGTCCTTCTTGATAGGTGCTTAGAATCTGACGAGCTTTATCAGAATGAACCTGGGGAACAAACCACTTGATGGCAACACTGCTGTTAACAACGATTTTTTCCACAGTTATCTTGCTCGATCTTCAGAAATAAGTTCAGTACTGTCAAAAAAATTGCCATGCTCCTTGAATAATTTGTTACGCAGGTTGTCTATCTGAAGGACGACTGTATGACGATGGCCGTCTGGGTCGTGATTGGTGCTGGCTGCTCCAAGCGTTAAACCAGGTAGCTGCGCTGGGAAAATAGCTGCGATCGCATCCCCGTCCCTCAGCGGCTGAAAAAGACGGTTGAGGGTTTCCAGTAGAGCAGCTTGCTCCTCCGTCGGCAAGGCCCGAACTACCTCAATAATAGAGTTGACCAGCTGAGTATTCATAGCTGCCTCAGATTTCCGTGTCTCTAGTTTACGCAATCAACCTGAGGCGGCGTCATGGAAATATGGCGGTTGAATCGGGAGCTGCATCGGAGGCCTAGCGGCGCTACACTAGCCACCGGGCAATTGTAGAGAACCGAGCCATGAACCAGGCCGCAGACGACACCACCGCCGCCAGAGCACAGTCCCTCAGGGCGCAGCTCCAGGCCGCCAGCTACGCCTACTACGTGCTCGACGCCCCTGACTTGCCCGACGAGGTTTACGATCGCCTCTACCGCGAGCTGCAGGACCTGGAGGTCGCCCACCCCGAGCTGGTTACCCCCGACAGCCCCACCCAGCGCGTGGGTGAAAAACCCGCCACCCAGTTCACCTCCGTTCGCCACAACATCCCCCTCTACAGTCTGGAGAATGCCTTTGACCTGGCCGAGTTTCGCGCCTGGGAAGAGCGCTGGCGGCGGCAGGCCCCCAAGGCAGGCCAGGTCGAATATGTGGCGGAATTGAAAATCGACGGCAATGCCCTGGCCCTCACCTACGAAAACGGGGTACTGGTGCGCGGCGTCACCCGCGGCGATGGGGTCTCTGGCGAAGACATCACCCCCAACGTGCGCACCATTCGCTCAATACCCCTGCGGCTGACTGCCGACAACCCGCCCCCGGTGGTCGAAGTGCGCGGCGAAGCCTTTTTGCCCTTGGATGTATTTGAGCAGATCAACGCCGAACGGGCCGAGCGGGGCGAAGCGCTTTTCGCCAACCCCCGCAACGCCGCCGCCGGTACCCTGCGCCAGCTCGACTCCCGCATTGTGGCCGATCGTAGGCTCGATTTCTTTGCCTACACGGTTTATTTGAAAGATGAGGAGATGAGAGAGATAGGGGAGGTAGGGGAGGTAGGGGAGACGGAGCACCCTTTATCCTCCCCACCTTCCCCATCACCCCATCACCCCTCCACCCCTCCACCCCTCCACCCCACCTCCCAATGGACCGCCCTCCAGCTCCTCCAAACCCTCGGCTTTCGCGTTAACCCCAACCGCCAGCTCTGCCAGTCTGCTGACGATGTGCAGGTCTACTACGACGACTGGGCCACCCGGCGCGCCCGGCTTCAGTACCTGACCGATGGCGTGGTGGTCAAGCTCAACGATTTTGGTCTTCAGCAGCGGCTGGGCTTTACCCAGAAGTTTCCCCGCTGGGCGGTGGCGCTCAAGTACCCGGCTGAAGAATCGCCTACGCTGCTGGAAACGGTCAGCTTTCAAGTGGGGCGCACTGGGGCCGTCACCCCCGTGGCCGAGCTGCATCCGGTGCCGCTGGCGGGTACCACCGTGTCCCGCGCCACGCTGCACAATGCCGATCGCCTGGCCGAGCTCGATATTCACCGGGGCGACACTGTAATCGTGCGCAAGGCGGGGGAGATCATTCCCGAAGTGGTGCGGGTGCTGCGGGAGCTGCGGCCCGACGGGGCCGAGCGGGTGACCATGCCCACCCACTGTCCCCAGTGCGCCAGCGCTCTGGTCAAGCCCGATGACGAAGCGGTCACCCGCTGCATCAATAGCTCCTGTCCGGCGATTGTGCAGGGGGCGATTATCCACTGGGCCCGGCGCGATGCGCTCGATATTGAGGGGCTGGGCGAAAAGTGGGTAAAGCAGCTGGTAGATCAGGGGCTAATTCAGTCGGTGGCCGATCTTTACCACCTCACCGTCAAGGATTTGCTGCCGCTCGATCGCATGGGGCAGAAGTCGGCTCAAAATCTAGTCGATGCGATCGCAGCCTCCAAGGCCCGGCCCTGGGCCTCGGTGCTCTACGGCCTCGGCATTCGCCACGTGGGCACCGTCAACGCCAAAACCCTGGCCCAACACTTTCCCGCTGTTGATGCCCTGGCCGCGTCGAGTCCTGAAGACATTGCCACCGTTCACACCATTGGCCCTGAGATTGCCCAATCCGTCGCCCAGTGGTTTGAGGTGCCCGCCAATCAAATCCTGATCGATCGTCTGAACCAGGCCGGGTTACAGCTGGCGGCTACCCCAACAGAGCAGGCCCAGGCCACCGCCGCTGGCCCCCTAGCCGATAAAACCTTTGTGCTCACCGGTACCCTGCCCAGCCTCACCCGCCCTGAGGCCAGTGCTCTGATCGAAGCCGCCGGGGGTAAAGTCACTAGCAGCGTTAGCAAAGCCACCGACTACCTGGTAGCGGGGGAAAAGGCCGGATCCAAGCTGACCAAAGCCGAGGGGCTAGGTATTGCTATTCTCAGCGAGGCAGATTTTCTGGCGCTTGTCGATCGGCCTTAGGTTGCAGCGACAGGCGGCTTTGGTTGGGTGCATCCCACGTTTGCAAAATTGATCTCCTTCATCCCTCAGCCCCTTCTTCCCAAGCGAAAAAGGGAGCCAGATTTTACAGTCTCTCTCCCTTAGGGAAGAGGGTTAGGGGGGGTGCATCCCAAATTTGCAAATTCGTAGATTTGATGGACCATTGGCCCGTCATGCCCGTGCAAACGGGCATCTATCGAGAGCCGTTGCTACCAGGTGGATTCCCGCCTCCGCGGGAATGACAG
>JBARVK010000430.1:0-3253 GCA_049646225.1 Nodosilinea sp. | reverse complement strand
CGACTGCACCAGGTAGTAGCCTAGAAACCCGGCACCGCCAGTAATCAATAGATTTTTGCCAGACAGAGTGGCAAATTCTTCCGATAGATGATTGCAAATATAGGTTAGGTCAGCTTGGACCACATCTTCCGCTGTAGTTAGGGAGGCTAAACTCGGTGCTTGAACCATTACACGTTCCTTATATAAATTAGGGCTGGGCTAAATGAATCCTGGGCCGGGGGCACCCGAGTTGGGTGCCCGGGCCCGGGCCCGCGTTTGCTTGGGCATGAGTAAAAACTCCGCTGAAGACTGTCACGGTAACTGTCTACACGGCTGCCGCCACCTTAGACTTAGCAAAGTAGGCATTTTGCTCAGCCCGTAGCCGATGGGCAACGCTGTCGGCGGGCAGTTCCACATCGTCGTAGGTCAGTACCTGATCTTTGGTGACAGGGCGTTTCAGGCGACAGCCCTCGGCCAGACCCATGGGTAAAAGATTGTCTTGGTTGACAATATCGGCGTTTTCGCACTGCCCGTAGGTGTGGTAGCCCCCCAACCCGTCCAGGGTTTGACCCGCCTGGAGATCGATTTTAGCCGTTGTGATCACGTCTACCACTGGGGCACCTAGCGGTGCAATGATCACATCGTTTAACAGGGCGACCCGAGCCGCTGACAGCGGTACCTCAAAGACCGTCAGGTGATAGGGCACGTAGAAGCTATAGAGCGGGCCTTCCCCAAGCTTGCCGTAGTTGAGGTAGTGGGCCTGGGTCGACTCGTTGCAGGTGGCGTAGACAAACACGCCAGGGCTGGGCTTGGGCCCGACCACGTAGTCAACGATGCCCCCCAGGGACTTAAGCTGCTCAATATCGTAGAGATCGAGCATGTCATCAACGTGGCCTTTGGAGTGGTAGCCCAGCATGCCGCGCTGGGCCACTTTCATACCGGTGGCATTGGCGACAATGGCTTGCTCGAAGGAGATTTTGGTGCCGTCGGCAAAGCTGGTCACCATATGAGCCGTTTGGCCCCACTGTTTAGCAAAACTCTCCTGGGTGGTGGGGTTGCGGTAGCGGTCTTGCAGACCTTTGATGTTGCCGCAGAGCAGCGGAGTGAGGCCAATGCTTTTGACGAAGCGATAGAGGTTGAGCTGCACACCGGGCTGGTCACCGTCGCAGCCGGTAACGATGACCCCGGCCCGGTCGGCGTAGACCTTGAGAATAGGGCCAACGGTGCCGTCGAGTTCGGCATTCATGAGCACCATGGGCTTCTTGTGCTCGATCGCCGCCAAGGTTACCCGAGCGCCGTACTCGACGTGACCGGTAGCCTCAATCAGCACGTCAATGCTGCCAGACTGGCAGAGCAACGTTGGATCGTCGGTCACGACGGAGTAGCCATCGGCGATGGCATCTTCCATCTCGCCCAGGTTGGATACGACCTTGACTCTGTCAACGCCAAATTTGGAGTAGGCATCGACCGCCGCGCTGACGGTGCGGTTAGCGATCGCGGTCAACACCATACCGGGGGTATAGTTGACGATTTGGTTAATGACCCCGCGCCCCATAAACCCCGCCCCAAAAAGGCCGACGCGCACTGGGTTACCGGCTTCATGGCGCGCTTTTAGGGCTGTATCAACAATGATCATAGAAAAGACCTCGGGTTAGATGGTGAGTAGATCGGGCAGCAGTGGCCAAGCGGTGTCTTTGTCGGAGACAGTGGTTGCCGGCAGGGGCCAGCGGATGTTCAGGGCGGGGTCGTCATAGCGAAGACCTCGCTCACAGCCAGGGGTGTAATACTCACTGACCATGTAGAACGCCTCAGAGCCATCTGTGAGCGCTTGATACCCGTGGGCAAAGAGCTCTGGCACATAGAGGCCCAGTCGGTTTTTCGCCGATAGTTCAATCCCATAATGGTTCAAATAGGTAGGAGAGTCGGGCCTCATATCCACAATGACGTGGTAGTTGGCTCCTTGGATACAGCGAAAAAACTTAGCCTCTGTTGCCGGGGGCACCTGATAGTGCAACCCCCGCAGCGTTCCCTTGAGATAATTGGAGGCTAGATTACATTGAATCCCGACTGGCTTGAGGCCTTGGTTTTCAAACTCTTGGGTGCAGTAGGCGCGGGAGAAAAAGCCGCGATCGTCTTTCCGCTGATCCAGAGAAACAATGAAGGCTCCGCGCAGCGGAACTTCCTCAAAAATCATAGTTGGTCTCCAGGTAGGGGGGTAAATCCCAGCATTGACGGCAAATGAGTCCTTCAGGATTAGCAGAGCTGCTCAGTCGGGGCCGACTACCAAACCTTCCAGGGTGCCTGGTTGGCTGCCCAAAGTTCTTCTAGCTTGTTGCGATCGCGCAATGTATCCATGGGCTGCCAGAAGCCGGCATGCTTAAAGGCAGACAGCTGTCCCATCTGGGCTAGTTTAGTCAAGGGTTCCTGTTCCCATATCGTGGCATCACCCTCAATGAAGTCAATAACTTGAGGCTCTAGGACAAAGTAGCCACCGTTGATCCAGGCACCGTCGCCTTCTGGCTTTTCTTGAAATGACTCAATTTTAGTTTGTCCTTCGTGGAGGGCGATCGCCCCAAAGCGCCCTGGAGGCTGTACGGCGGTTAGGGTTGCTAAAGTATCCTGACTTTGGTGAAACTGGATCAACTCAGTGACATTGACATCGCTGACGCCGTCGCCGTAGGTCAGACAGAAGGTTTCAGTACCAATGTGTTCACGCACGCGCTTGAGGCGACCAGCGGTCATAGTTGATGCGCCGGTATCCACCAGCGTTACTTTCCAGGGCTCAGCATTGCCAGTGTGCACATTCATCCGGTTGTAGCGCAGGTCAAAGGTTACGTCTGACATGTGCAGGAAATAGTTGGCAAAATATTCCTTGATAACGTAGCCCTTGTAGCCGCAGCAAACAACAAAATCATTGATGCCGTGGGCAGAGTAAATTTTCATGATATGCCAGAGGATTGGGTACCCTCCGACTTCAACCATAGGCTTGGGTTTAATACTGGTCTCTTCACTCAGACGAGTACCCAGACCACCTGCTAGTATAACTGCTTTCATAAAGCCTCTGAAAAACTAATAAAACTAAGAGTTTTAGCTGTTGTCAAACTAATCCATCTAACTTTGCAAACTAAATTTGAATTGCCTGACCCACATTTGGTCAATAGATAAATGTGAGGTCGTCTTAAACTAATCTTAGATTACGACTCATGATTATTGCCGATAAATTAGGAAAAGCTTAGGTGAAGCTGAAATCCGAGTATTCTTAACCATAGTCTAT
>JBARVK010000429.1:0-6564 GCA_049646225.1 Nodosilinea sp. | reverse complement strand
CCATCATCAACACCCCCGCCGCCCCCGCCCCCGTTGGTCCCTACAACCAGGCGGTGGCCGTTAGCGGGCAAATGCTCTTTATCTCAGGCCAGGTGGCCCTCGACCCCGACACCGGGGCGCTGGTCGGTGAAGGCGATGTGGTCGCCCAGACCGAGCAGGTGATCGCCAACCTGAAGGCGATTCTCACCGCCGCCGGGGCCAGCTTTGACAATGTGGTTAAAACCTCGGTGTTTCTCAAAGATATGAACGACTTTGGCACCGTTAATGAGGTCTATGCCAAATACTTTGGTGGTGACCATGCCCCGGCTCGCGCCTGCGTTGAGGTGTCGCGGTTGCCCAAGGATGTTGCGGTGGAGATTGAATGCATCGCGGTGCTGTAGATGGGGGGCCGATGACCTGGTCCAGGGCGATCGCCCCTTCACGCTGCGGTAGGCTGCTGAATTGAGCCTGACCTATGGATACATTTCTTTCGACTGTCGGCCCAATCTACCCTGAAAGGCAGAACAGACCAATGTTTCTAAGCCCTAAGCTGGAGGTAGAACCAGGAGGCTTTTGCCATGGCTACAGGCCAATCCAGATATTTAACCCTTACCCACGATGCTCCGGCCCGTCTTGACCAGGAGCCCAGACAGGGTTTGCCTATTGATGCGCCGCCCGAGAGCGATCGCACCATCGCCCTAACCCTGGGCCTGGCGGAAAGGCTGAAGCAGGTCGTCGACGAAGGACTCATTTGCACCTACTCCATTGATCTCCAGGTATCGGTTTTGCCCGGCATTCTCCAAGCCAATCGCCGTCCTGACCTGGTGGTGCTAACGCCCAAGCTGGCGGCCCAGCTCAGCGAAAAATGGGGTGCCATTGGGCTAGAGATGACCAATCCAGCCCTGGTGGTGGAAGTTGTTGGCCCCTACGGTACCCCTGCCGACGCCCCCTACCGCTACGACTACATTGAAAAGTCTCGGCAGTACGAACAGCGGGGTGTGCCTGAGTACTGGATTGTTGACCCCACCGCGGCTGAGGTCACGGTGCTGGCCCTGCACATGGAAAACACCTATCAGGGTCGGGCGTTTTGGGGGCCGCAGCGAATTCGATCGGCGGGGTTTCCCACCCTAGATTTAACTGTCAATGATCTGCTGGGGCTGGGGGCTGAATAGCGGTCTCAGCATCGCCTCATGATTCCCGCCGCATGGGATGCTAGAACTCTAATTAAGCGTTGCGGGCATCTCCTGTGAAATTTGTCTTTATTATCGACCCTATCCACCGCCTCGACCCCGGCCATGACACCAGCGTGGCCATGATGGAAGCGGCCCAAAACCGGGGTCACGAGGTCTGGATCGCGGCTGCCAGCGCCCTAAGCGTGGTGGCAGGCCAGGCGCTGGCGCTGATGCGTCCGGTCAGGCTGACCCCGGTACAGCTGGTTGAGGGGCTGTGGGCGGCGGCTACGCCCTGGTTTGAGCTGGGCGAGGCTGAGCAGCGCCCGCTGGACGATATGGATGCGGTGTTTATGCGCACAGACCCGCCGGTGACCGTGCCCTACCTCTACGCCACCTACATTCTCGACTATGTCAACCCAGCCAAAACTCGCGTGATCAACTCGCCCCAGGGACTGCGGGCCGCTAACGAGAAAATGTACGCGCTGCAGTTTACCGACGCGATTCCCGAAACCATTGTCAGCCAGAGCAAGGTAGTGATTCGCGAAACCGTGGAGCGCTGGGGGGCGGCGGTGCTCAAACCCCTGGGCGGCAAGGCGGGCGAGGGCATTTTGTTTTTGGAAGCGGGCGATCGCAACTTCAACTCCATGGTCGAAATTAGCACCCGCCAGGGCCAGGAGCCGGTGATGGTGCAGACCTATCTGCCCGCCGCCAAGGACGGCGACAAACGCATTATTCTGCTCGATGGCGACCCCATCGGCGCGGTGAACCGGATTCCGACCGGCAGCGAGTTTCGCGGCAACATGGCGGTGGGGGGCCGGGTAGCCAAGGCCGAAATCACCGATCGCGAACTCGACATCTGCCGCCAACTGGCCCCCACCCTTCAGCGCGACGGGCTCTACTTCGTCGGTATCGACATCATTGGCGGCTACCTCACCGAGGTCAATGTCACCAGCCCCACTGGCATTCGCGAAATCGATCGCCTCAACGATGTGCGCTTAGGCGATCAGGTGATTGCCTGGGTAGAGCAGACGCCCTAATGAAGGGGGACTTAGCTGGCAAACCCGGTCTTTTGCTTTGGCTTGGTTTTTGACTTCTTCTTCGACGAGCTTTGGCCCACCTCTTGCAGCGCGTCCTGGAAGAGATTATGCAGGTGAATCGGTACGCTGGCGATTTCGGGCAGGGTGGGCTCCAGGGGTTTTTCGGCCTGAACTAAGGCATCGTCCAGATCGGTTACCGCTAGCTCAGAACGGTTGAGGACGCGCCCCAGAGAAGCCATCAGCGGCTCGGGGTAGTCTGTGACCAGGCAGTGCCAGACGTAGGCATTCACCGCATCGTCGTTGAGATAGCGCTGGGTCAGGCGATCGAGCTTGGCGGCTGAGTCGTCATCGGTGGCCTCGCACAGCTGACTTAGACGACTGTAGTCCTTTAAGAACGTCTGCCCCCAGCGAGGATGCACAAACACAGTCACCGCTTCTGCCCGGCGCAGATCGTCCGGCAGGCTAATCGAGGGCATGGCCATCTTCACCGCCTGCTTATTCTTAAACAGACGGCTGACCTGGTCGGCATCGGCACCCAGCGACTCAACCGACTCGGCCAGTTCGTCCTCAGAAACGCCAGATTCGGCGGCAAGCTCCTGTAGAGACTTTGACCCATCCACACCGGCCTCTGCCAGGCGACGCTCGGTGGTGACATCCTGATAGGCCTGCAGCTTTTTGTTGAGTTCGTAGCCCGACAGGGTGAGGCGATCGCCGCCAAAAAACTCAACAAAGTCGTGGTGGAAGCGCTCGACCGATGCCCAAGCCTCTTCTAAGAGTTCTGGGGCGTCGCCGTAGAGGTGACGAGGGAACCAGTTTTTAAAGTTGCCAATGGCGACCGCTAGCTTGGGCTTGCCTAGCTTGCCTAACAGCATGAGCGGGCCTGAAAATGTCCACTCTTCCGCTGCGAT
The DNA here is from genome assembly GCA_049646225.1 of Nodosilinea sp. GTDB lineage: Bacteria > Cyanobacteriota > Cyanobacteriia > Phormidesmidales > Phormidesmidaceae > Nodosilinea. The sequence goes on along the minus strand of JBARVK010000429.1, from coordinate 3,468 downwards.
CGGCAGTAAACGGGTGACAACAATTTCGCCTGGGCTGAGCCGGGCTAAATCTTCTAGTGCCTGGGCGGTGCTGGGGCTCACCCAGTAGTGCTTTTCGGTGAGCCAGTTCATCAGCTCGTAGCGCTTGCCTGCGCTCCCGTCCTCCACTTGAAGCACTTTGAACAGGCCGTTAAAGGTGTCCTTCCAGCCCTTGACCAGATCCTGGTCGGCCTTGGCTAACGCGGGCCGTTCCTGGAGAAAAATGTCCAATACCGAGCGATCGGCTACCTGACCCTCGGTTAAAAACATGTCAATAGCGAGTTCAGAGCGACTGATGCCTTGCAGATTGGTCGCTGACCAGTGCTTTAGGCAGTCGGCACTATGGCTTTCTAAAGCGGTGGCTAAAGCGCCCTCGGCATCGAGCACAAAGTCATACAAGTCTTGCTTCAACACGTCAGATCGCTTGAGCTGATCCACACAACACCCTATTGACACGACAAAATTACTTTGAAAACTGAGTTTCCAAAAAAAATTTAGGACAACCATTGCTGAGTTGCCCTAATCATTTTAAGCAGGCAGGCCTAACAGTTGCAAGGCTGTGTAGAATGCCCAGGTGCTACCCGGTAGACAGCGCATTGGACGCTTGCCACAATGCGCTCTACAGGCTGGGGCAAAATTGCCCCACGACGTTAACTAGACCTACAGCTTGCGACTAGGCGGTCCGCTTGGTGGCCGCATAGTAGATGAACAGGGCCACGATCGCACCCAAAATAGCAATGAGGAAGCCGCCCAGGCTAAATCCAGTTGCCGTAAGGGCAAATGTTCCTGTCGTCAGCAGGGTGTAGATAGTACCCCCTACAAAGGCGCCGATAACACCCAGAATGAGCGTGCCTAGAATGTTGCCGCTCTGATTGCCGGGGTAAATGGCTTTGGCGATCGCGCCAGCAACCAGACCCAAAACGATCCACGCTAAAATATTCATAAAAGTTGACTCCCGATTGGATTATTAACAGACAGCTACAGCAACCGTCAGAAGCAGATTGCGACTGCCTTGTCTGTCTTCAAGTTCTAATTTAGCTGAGCAGACCTGGCCAATGAGACTATCTAAGGGCACAGTTTTGCTGGCCTAAAGGCATACAAAACCAGCTAGGGGAAGGTCTGAACGGCCTCGGTTCTACCGAAAGATAGAGCGGCATGGCTGTAGTTTCTCTTCTAAGCTAAAGGGGCCTTAGCTAAAACCGCTTTTAACCGTTTTTAGCTGGTCGATAAAATATATTTTTGTCGTCTTGTGCCGCCGCCAGACTCTTGTGCCGCCGCCAGACTAAAGACCTATCGCCGGTAAGACAGCCTACAGTACCTTAAAGAACTCTATGTTTGATTACGACCTCCTCGTTATTGGTGCCGGGTCGGCTGGCCTGTCTGCCGCCACCACCGCTGCTGGGTATGGGGCTCAGGTTGCGATCGCAGACCCAGGGCCAGTGGGGGGCACCTGCGTCAATCGCGGCTGCATTCCCAAAAAATTTATGGTGTATGCTGCCGATTTTGCTCGCCAGCAGCATTTGGCCAAAAGCTACGGCTGGGTCAACCTCAGCGGACGCTTCGACTGGGCCGCCTTGAGCACCGCCATTGACGAAGAACTGGCTGGGCTGAGGCAGTCATACCAGTCAAAGCTGGCGAAGGCGGGGGTGACTGTACTAAACGATGCGGCCCAGTTCGTGGACCCTCATAAGGTCATGGTGGGCGATCGCACGGTGACCGCCGACAAGGTTGTCATTGCCACAGGGGGCCAGCCCGTAAAACCCGATTTACCCGGTATTGACTGCGGCCTGACCTCGCGGGACATCTTCAACCTGAAGGCGTTGCCCGACCAGCTGACGATTGTCGGCGGTGGCTACATCGGGGTTGAGTTTAGCAACATTTTTGCCACCCTGGGCTGCCAGGTCACCCTGATTGACAACAACGACTGGATTTTGTCGGGTTTTGACCAGGATATTCGCCAAACCCTGCACCAGAGCGTAAAAGATCAGGGCATTCGGCTGTGGGCAGAGACGACCCTAGAAGCGGTACATACCGACCCCAACGGCATTCACGTTTCCTTTTCGGGACGGCACAACGATACTCTGCTGGCCGACACCCTGCTGCTGGCCCTAGGGCGCAAACCCAACCTGGAAGGTTTAGACCTGGCGGCGGCGGGGGTCGAGGTCAAGGATGGGGCGATCGCGGTAGATGACTACAGCCGCACCTCGCAACCCTCCATCTTCGCGGTGGGCGACTGCACCAACCGGCTGCCGCTGACCCCAGTGGCCATTGCCGAAGGTGCCGCCGCCGCCAAAACTCTGTTTACCGACCAGCCCCAGGCGATGTCGTACCGCTGGGTACCGTCGGCGGTTTTTTGCTCCCCCGAAGCCGCCACCGTTGGCTGGAGCGAGGCCGAAGCTCGCTCCCACGACGACTTGGAAATAGAGGTACACTGCTCCCGGTTTACGCCGCTGCGCTACATGCCGTCGCCCCAAGAGCGAAAAACGCTGCTTAAGCTGGTGGTCAATGCCGCCTCTCAGGAAATTTTAGGTCTGCACTTGGTGGGGGATCAAGTCTCAGAAATCATTCAGGGGTTCGTTCCGGCCCTGCGGCGCGGGCTGACCCTGCCAGAGCTAAGGGAAACCATCGGCATCCACCCCACCTCTGGCGAAGAGATGTTTTCTATGTAATAGATTTGCAGCGTTCTACCCTTTGGCTCTATTCAGCCTAGGCAAAAGTCTTTAGTTTGAGAAAAGTGCCTGTATTAAATTTAGGAGAAAAATTTTTATGACTAGTAGTACGCCCGTTGATATTAAACAAGTGCGCGATCGATCGCTGTGGACCGGCATTGTACTGGCGGTTCTGGGCGGCGTGGCGATCGCGCTACCGGTCGTATCCACGATTTTTGTAGAAACCTGGGCGGCTCTAATTTTGGCCTCGGCGGGGGCGGCTAAGCTGGTCTATGCCTACCAAACCCGCGATCGGGGCGGCACCCTGTGGAAAGTGTTGCTTGGCCTGCTCTACATCGCCACCGGCATTTTGCTGTTTGCTCAACCCCGCACCGGCATTTTGACGCTGACCCTGCTGCTGGGCAGCTTTTTGCTGACAGAGGGCGTGTTTGAGCTGATTTTGGCGTTTAAGCTGCGGCCTCAGCAAAACTGGACCTGGGCACTGGGTAACGGCCTTATCACGCTGCTGCTGGGGGCGATGATCTGGTTTCAGTTTCCCTCCGATGCGCCCTGGCTGCTGGGTACGCTGGTGGGGTTCAGCATTTTGTTTACGGGCATTTCTCGGATTGGGCTTTCGTTTAAGGCCCGCGAAGTGCTGAAGAATGAGTCTGAGTCTGCGGCCTCTGCCTAGGGCAGCGTCACAGCTAGAAATTAGGGTTCCTGTAGGTTAGGTGAAGCGGAGCGTAACCCAACAGCAGTCAGCCTTGTTGGGTTTTGCTAGCGCGCCACCCAACCTACACGC
>JBARVK010000428.1:0-6796 GCA_049646225.1 Nodosilinea sp. | reverse complement strand
CTAATGATTGAGATTTTTTGTGATCTGCATCACGAATCTTTGTGGTAGAGTTCACCAGTTTTGGAGGGCGCCGTCACGGGCTATTCAAGGCCAAGAGCCGATAATGAAAAGTAATCCTATCGCGCTCAGGTAATGGTTCATGGCTCCTACATTTTCCATTCGTCGACTGGTAGAGCAGGCCCTCCAAAGCGGTTTATTGACCCCTGATATTGAGCAGGGCATCAATGCTGAACTGTCTCGCCTCGGGTATTTGCCGATTGGCGACTCCGAAGTCTTAGAACTCCTCATGTATGAGATGGACGAAGGTCGTATTCGCCTGGTTCCTGGGCTAGGCCTTTAGCCCGAGACGCGGCAGCAGTCAGTTCCAATCTGATGCAACGAGACTGATCCAGTTGCTCAGCATTGTCAGGTCACCTCTGAGGTTTCTAGAGGTCATCTGGATATCTTTGTAAAAGCTTCACAAAAGTGATCCGGGTTTCAACGAATACCTCAGCCGGTGGGTTTAGAACTTTTTTGATCTGGCCTTACTCCGTTGAACCGGCTGCGTTTTGGTGGTCGGCCCACAGCGATCGCACAAAATCACTGATACTCATGGTTTCCGTGCGAGCCTCTGCTGCCGGCGCAGGGTCAGTGGCCTTAGCGGACAGGGTTGCCAGCAGTGGAATAACATCGGTGTCTAAGGCAGGCTGTAAATGTTCTAGAGGCCAAAGCATGTCTGGCACCGTGGGTTGATCACAATCGAGGGCTGTGGTGTCTAGGGCCGTGCCCAAAGGCGTGATCTCGGCTTCGTTGACCAGGGCCAGAGGCCGTATCCAGGCCGTCAGTCGAGTGTCTAGAACCTGAATCACCTCGGCATAGAGGCGAGTCTGGCGGCACTCTAAAAACACAATTTGGCCTGCAACCAGGGATGTCATGGGTCGAGAGTCGCTTGGGGTAATAAGGTAACCTGGAGCTTCGCTTGAGGAACTGCAGCGGTCGGTTAGGGCGATCGCTGCGGTTGTCTGCTGATCTATGGTAGCGATTGCGCCCGCCTGACGGCACTGACAAGATCACTAGAGGTGCCCGTTGTGAGATGGGTCGCTAACCCTGCCCAGGGCACGGGGTTGGCCTGTTGACTGATCCCGGTTCAGCTAAGGATTTATGCCAAAGCTATCATGAAGTTTTATGATGATGATGGGATGAGCTATAGCTGAAATACCCACTGTTTCAGATCGCTTTGTTCCCTAGCTCCCCGGCTCCCTAGCGTTTAAGGACAGAACCTTAACGTCTGCCTTAGAGTACTAAGCCCCCTGAATTAGGCAAAGAGGTGTTGCTGTGTCAGTTGAGACCATCGAGCGGACGACAACGTCCACGATCAAGAAACCTGCTCCCCGCTATCGAGTATTGCTCCACAATGACGAATTCAACTCGATGGAATACGTCGTGGAATCGCTGATTAAGGTGGTTACTAGCCTGACCATGCCCCAGGCGGTCGATATCATGATGCAGGCCCACACCGCTGGTGTCGCACTGGTAATTACCTGCGCTATGGAGCATGCCGAGTTCTATTGCGAGGGGTTGTGCAACCTGGGCCTCAGCAGCACGATCGAGCCGGATGAATAAGCGGCCTGGGCCTAAGCTGGCCGGGTTTCCGCCCTTGGGTCGGGTCCTGATTTTTTTACTGATTGTGGTGGTTATCTGGCTACCCCTAGCGCTGCCGCTGTACGGTTTGGCGGGGCAGGGGGTGCTGCCTGGTGGCGATCTGGTGCCAACGGCGCTGCTGTATGTTGTTTTTCTGGTGGTGCTGCCCCGCTGGGAGCATCGGGTGCGCGGCGAAACCCATCCCTGGGTCAAAATTGGGTTTGCAGGTCGTCAAGCATTGATCCAGGGCATGGCGACCGGGGCCCTGCTGGGGGCCTTGAGTATTGCGGTTCTGGCGCTAGTGCAGGTGATTTTGGGCTGGGCTACTATAGACCCCGCTGGAGCGCGAGGAATAGATCTATTGCAGGTTGGTCTGGTTGGGGCGCTGGCGGCCACCGCCGTCGGCTGGTCAGAGGAGGTGCTGTTTCGCGGCTGGCTCCTGCGCGAGCTGGAGCAGGGCTGGTCGCCAGCGGTGGCTCTGGGAACAACCAGCCTAATTTTTGCGATCGCCCACTTTATCAAACCTCTCGACGCCATTTTGGCTCTGCTGCCCCAGTTCGTGGGTCTGCTGCTGTTGGGCCTGGTGTTGGGCTGGGCCAGACGCATTGTAGTAGCAGTCCCAGATCAAACTGGCCTGGGTCACCCCGTGGGGCTGCACGCCGGGCTAGTGTGGGGCTATTACCTGCTGGAGGTGGGCAACCTACTCACGCCTGCGGGCACTGTACCCGCCTGGGTAACCGGCTTAGATGGCAACCCCCTGGCCGGGCTGCTCGGGCTAACGCTGCTTGCGGGACTTGGCGCTTTGACGTTTCGGTGGAGCCGTTCGGGGCGCTAAAGCTTGGCTGGCCTGGGCCATAAGCCGGGCCTGAGTGCTACACACCATCTCTCCCTGGCCAGGACGGCGCTGGTGATAGCTGCCGTCGGTCGCCATGTCCCAGGCCTGACGGTTGTCTTTCAGGCAGAGAGTCAAAACTGCTTTGAGTTCTCTTTGCAGGGCCGGTTCAGCAATCGGTATCATGACCTCCACCCGGCGATCGAGGTTGCGGGGCATCCAGTCGGCACTGCCCAGCAAAAATATATCTTCGCCGCCATTCTGAAAGTAAAGGATGCGGGAGTGTTCTAAAAACTGCCCCAGGATGCTGATGACTCGAATAGTCTCGCTGATGCCCGGAATTCCTGGACGCAGACAGCAAATGCCGCGCACCACTAAGTCAATCGCTACCCCCGCCTGGGATGCCCGGTAGAGCAGCGCAATTAGATCGGGATCGACCAGAGAGTTCATTTTGGCGATAATGCGTCCGCCTTTTCCTTTGGTTTGAAAGGCAATTTCTGTCTCGATTAACGCTACTAGCCGCTGGCGCAGGGTGAGGGGGGCCACCAACAGCTGACGGTAGACCTGCTGGCGCGAATAGCCGGTCAGGTAGTTAAACAAGTCAGAAATATCGGCTCCAACATCGTCTCGGGCGCTGAGCAGACCCATATCCGTGTAGAGTCGAGCTGTTTTGGGGTTGTAGTTGCCGGTGCCGACGTGATAATAACGCTTGATCTGCTCGCCCTCGCGACGGACGACCAGCGTTACCTTACAGTGGGTTTTGAGCCCCACTAACCCGTAAACCACATGCACTCCCGACTGCTCTAGCTTGCGAGCCCAGTTGATGTTGTTTTCTTCGTCGAAACGGGCTTTGATTTCAACCAGAACGGTGACCTGCTTGCCGTTTTCAGCCGCAGAAATGAGCGAGTTGACAATTGGCGAGTCGCCTGAGGTCCGGTACAGCGTCATCTTGATCGCTAGGACCTGAGGGTCGTGGGCCGCCTGGGTGATAAACCGCTGCACGGTCGCTGAGAATGAATGGTAGGGATGGTGGACGAGCTGATCCTGCCGCCGCAGCAGCGAAAACAGGTCTTCGGCGGGTTCTAAGGTCGTGTCGTCGGCATCTATCCTGGGTGGATTCAGACTTTGGATGGCTGGGGGAACCGTGGCTGTCCAACTCGGGGCTTTGAGGTCAGGCAGCGGTAGCGCCATAAAGGTCATTAAATCGCTCAGGCCGATCAGTCCGTCAATATCGTAGACATCGGTTTCGACTAGGGTCAGTTCTTCCATCAGCATGGCGCGCACTGGCTCGGGTGTAGCCCGCTGAATCTCCATCCGCACCGCTGACCCACCCCGGCGGCGCTTGCGCAGCTCCTGCTCGATCGCCAGCATGAGGTCGTCGGCTTCGTCTTCTTCGACGGCTAAGTCGGCATTGCGGGTAACGCGAAAGCCGTAGTGCTCCTGTACCACCATGCCGGGGAATAATGCTGCTAGGTTGGCGGCAATCACCTGCTCTAGGGGCACCCCCAGCCACCGGCAGGACTCCTCCTCTAACCCTTGGTTGGTAGGGTTGGGCAACGAGATAAACCGGGGCAGTACCCGCGGTACCTTGACCCGAGCAAAATGCGTTTGCTCGGTGCGCGGATCTTGCACGACTACCGCTAGATTTAGGCTGAGGTTAGAAATGTAGGGAAAGGGATGGCCTGGATCGACAGCCAAGGGGGTCAAAACCGGAAAGATCTGCTCGTCAAAATAGTCGCGACAGTAAATCTGCTGTTCAGCAGTCAGGTCGGCGTAGTCGAGCAGCCAGATACCCCGACGGGCCATTTGCTGTTTCAAATCATGGGTGAACGACTGGTGTTGCTCTTCGACCAGGGGGCGCAGGGCTGTGCTGATAGCGCAGAGGTGTTCCTGGGGCGAGCGGCCATCGGGCGATCGCTTGGTGACCTGAGCGTCAACCTGCTGCTTAAGAGCGGCCACGCGCACCATAAAATACTCATCTAAATTGGTGCTAAAAATAGCCAAAAACTTGAGCGCTTCAAGCAGCGGGGTCCGCTCGTCGAGGGCTTCGTGGAGCACGCGCCGGTTAAATTCAATCCAGCTGAGCTCGCGGCTGATGTAGTACTGGGGATCTTGGAGATCGGGGGCGGCTTTGCCGCTGTGACGTTCCGCCGTGGCCATAGCACTAAGATCCCCCTGAAAATGACTCCCCGACTCCAAATACAGCCTCCTCCTGACCCTGCCACCACTCACCCAAATCCATCAGAGCCTGGTGCAGTGCGGTCAGTTCGCGGGCGTAGGTTTCTGAGTCCAGCTGAGGTCGCTGTTCTTGGAGAAGCTGAAGCCGCCACTGAATTAGGAGCCATGGCTTAGACAGTCCTTCGGTAGCTTCGATGTAGCCGGCCCAGTCTTTGCCGTCCATAGGTGCCTTTGATGCTGAATTTCGGTAGCCTTTGGGGCCAGTTTAAGCCTAACGCTACAACCCCTCACGCCGGGGCAGGCCCAGGCGGAGTTAATTATACTAACGCGGATCAGGCCAGAGACACAGTCCCTGGCCTGATGGTGTTGAGCTAACGATTAAGGCTATCGGCGTTGCTTAAACGAGACCAGCCATTCACGCAGCTCGGTTGCTGCGACCTCTCGTCCACCTAGGCCAAAGGCGATCGCGATCGCCACCGCGATCGCCCCTAGCAGTAGCCCAAAGGCGAGGTTGACAATATCTGGAGCCACCCCCATTTGCTGCAAAGCCATAGCGCCTACGAAGATCAAAATAGCAATACGAGCCGCCTGAGCCAGCACCCGGGCCTGCCCGGAACCCATTGAATTGACGATTCGAAAAGCCAAGTTAGCCAGGTAGAGGCCAATCGCAAACACTACGATGCCGCTCAGTACCCGGGCTCCAATCCGCAGAATGGCCCGTACCATGTCCGTTAGCCCGGCAAAATTGAGAATTTCTGTCGCCGTCACCACGCCAAACAGCACAACGGCAACCAGGGCAAGAATACCCACCAGCTCCGAGGGAGTGCGACCGGGGGTCTGCACCGATGCAACTGGACGACCTTCGGCATCGAGCCCAGGCTGTACGGCAGTAGTCCCAGTGCCCAGGTTTAATTCCGGCAGTCCCAGAGCGCTCATAATATTGTCAAAGCCCGCCCCGCGTAACAGGCTGGTGACCAGGTCAGCCACAAAGCGTCCTATAAAATAGGCCACCGCTATGACTACCCCAGCAATAATGACTTGGGGAATGGCGGCCAGTACCCGTTCCAGCATCAAAACTGCCGGAGCCGAAATCGCCTCAATATCGAGTTCATTTAGGGCGGCTACCACAGCCGGTATCAGGACCAGCACATAGGCTACAGTGCCGACAAACCCGGATAGAGACATGCCCCCAGACGTAGAGGAAGGCGTCGAAGCTTGAAATCCAAACCGACTGCCCAACCGATCGGCTCCGGCTGCCAACAACAAATTGGTGACAACACCACGCACAATCCGGGCAATAATCCAGCCAATTGCCAGCACAATGGCCGCTGTTACAATTCGAGGAATGGCCTGCAAGAAGGAATTGATCAACCCCTCTACGGGCGCTAGCAGACCCGGCAGTTCTAAAGCACTTAAAATTAGTGGAATGAACAGCAGCAGAATGAACCAGTACAGCACATTGCCAATGGTCTCATTCAGCACGACGGGGTTGCTGCCCTGATCAATACCGGTTTGCTGGGCCAGGCGGTCGTCCAGATTGAATCGCGCTAGCCCATTAACGACTAGCGATCGCACTAGGGTCGCGATTAGCCATGCTACCCCTAGCAGCAGTAGAGCCCCACCGATACGCGGCAGGTAGAGGAAAATTTGATCTAAGAAGTTGTTGAGGGGTTGCGATACGGCTGCTAGATTGAGAGCATTTAGTGCCGCCACGATGGCAAACAGCAAAATCACCCAGTAAACTATGGTCGAAATCCATTTCTCAACTTGAATGGAATCTTCGTCCTGTCGACCTGTAGCCCAGCCCGCTAGACGGTTGTCCAAATTAGTCTTGCTTAGCAGATTGCGGATGATATATGCCGCCACCGTTGCTATAATCCATCCCAGCAGCAGCAGTACGAGTGCCGAAATCAAGCTGGGTAAAAATCGTCCTAGTTCCCCGGTGGCCTCCTCTACAAAGCGGCCAGAAGAGCGTATTGGATTTGATATGGCTCCATCGCCTCCAGCATCGGCACTCGCTTGTGCGATCTGAAGGGGTGTTAGGTAGAGAAAATCAATCATGATCCTTTTAGTTGAGAGCGTGCTGAAAGATCATCGGTCACGGGGACAGTGCGGGCGATCTTGGCAATAAGCCATTAAAATATAGGGAAAACCAGCCGATTACGC
>JBARVK010000427.1:0-8733 GCA_049646225.1 Nodosilinea sp. | reverse complement strand
GGCTCTGTCGCCAGGTGTCGTAGCGTTCACCATCGGCCAGGCCGCTATGGTAGACCAAAACCTGATCCCCAAAGCGGCGGCGAAAGCGATCGGTGAGCTGCGGGGTGAGGCCAATTTCAGGTACCAGCACCAGAACCGACTGCCCGGCAGCCAGACGAGGGGCGATCGCCTGCAAGTACACCTCCGTTTTGCCCGACCCGGTAACCCCGTGCAGCAAAAATTGACCGCCCTGCTGACACCTATTAATCGGATCGAGGGCCTGACGTTGAAGGGATGTGAGCAGCTTGGGCTGGTCGGGCATAAGGGCTGGTCCCCCTTCGGCCCGCAGCTGCTCGCGGGGTTCAATCACCAGGCAGCCCGCCTGGGCCAGGCGCTTGAGGGTGGGGCTGGTGGTTTGGCACAGCTGTAGGGCATCGCTGAGCCACAGATCCCCGCCCTGGCGACGCAGGGTAGCGACGATCTCGTGCTGACGCGGGGTCAGCGGGGGTAGGCTATCGCCACACACCAGGATCACCGCCTGACGTTTTTTGGCCTGGGGCGGCTGGGGTGGCGCCAGATACGACTCGGCCCAGCCCAGCTGAATGAGCTGCTGTATGGTGCGATAGCTGTGGCCCCGCCGCTGCAAGTAGGGCCAGGTGTAGTCGCCCGTGGCAGAGCGCTGGAGATCGTCGAATAGCTCTTTTAGCCCTGAGGCTGAGGGATTGGGCAGGGGATGAATGGGGCGATCGCGCCGCAGCCTCAACCTGCGCTGCGACTTGGCCAGCAGCCCCGGCGGCAGTGCCGCCTTGAGCACCTGCATGATCGGCACTTGGTAGTGGTGGGCCACCCGCTGCAGCAGCATCCAATAGGGTAGGGCAAAAAACCGTTGCTCAACAACATCTTCCACTGGGCGAATTTGAGCGGATGCCAGGTTAGCAGGCGGGGTATGCGACAGGGAGAGCGCGATCGCCCCAATGCTCTGATGGCGAAAGGGCACCGTTAATATATCGCCTGCCTGCACGTCTAAGTGCGTAGGCACAGCATAGGTATACTCAGCGGGCTGGCCGCCGTAGTCCACCAAAACATTGACCCATCGAGGCTGAGTATTGCTCTCACCTAAGCCCACGCTTGCTTCACCACCGACATCACCTCTGCCAGTGTAAGAGCCAAGCTGAGAGGTTGACGACGTACACCCTCGCAACAGTTCGGTTTCCACCGGGTGTTTTCTGTGGAAAACTTTCCCATCCTGTGGAAAACTATCCGCCAAGACCTCAATTGAGGTGGTAGAGAGATTGCGTCCCGGAGCAACAGCAACTAACTCCACCGAAAGTAGTAAGTGATTATTACTAGCCTGCGATCAACGCCTAACCAAAGGCCCCGAGGATAGCAAAAAATCCTTCAGGATTGCACTTATATTTTCGGTTCATTTTTTGATTTGACTGCTACACTACGCAAGTTGCCAAAGAAATGTTACATTGCCTGGGAATTCACAAAAATATCCGTATTGTGGACTCACAAAATAAGTCTTAGGTCCAACTCCGGGATCAGTCGTTTTGTAAGGGTTGCCGCCGACAGGGCGACCCAAATATACATGCCCCAAATCTGCATGCTTCGATCTGTAGGTATACAGTTCTATTTACCCCATGACTACTACATATAACTCTGACAGAGACAGTTCTATTGCTTGGCCCGACGAATCCATCGATGGGTTCGACACCGACTTAAATCGGATGGCTGAAAAAGTCTCCGCTGCGGACAGCCAAATCGCCCCTGACCTCACCGCCTGGGACGAAGATCGAGAGGTGCTGGCTAAGTTTTCTCAGTCAGAGGCCATGTCGGAAATGGGGCTGTCGGGTTACAGCAAGACCCTAACTGACGATGCCGTCGGCGCTTTCTTTAAAGAGATGGCTCGCTATCCGCTGCTAAAACCTAGTGAAGAAATTGAGCTGGCTCGGCAGGTGCGGTTTCTGTCTAAGGTTGAAACAGCCAGCGAAAAACTTCAGAAAGAGCTGGGGCGTAAACCCAGTCGGCAAGAGCTGGTCGAGAAACTAGCGATCAGCGAAGCTGAGTTTACCCAAAAGCTGCACGAGGGGCGAACCGCTAAGCGGAGAATGATTCGTTCGAATCTGCGGTTAGTGGTATCAATCGCCAAACGCTATTTAAATCGTGGGGTGCCTTTTCTCGATTTGATTCAGGAAGGTGCCCTAGGTCTGAACCGGGCTACCGAAAAATTCGATCCCGATAAGGGCTACAAATTTTCAACCTACGCCTACTGGTGGATTCGTCAGGGCATTACCCGCACCATCGCCAACGATGCCCGCACCATCCGCCTGCCGATCCACATTGTGGAAAAGCTGAACAAGCTCAAAAAAGCCCACCGCGATCTGCGCCGTGACTTGCAGCGCAACCCCAGCGAGCAAGAACTGGCCGATGCCCTAGACGTATCGGTCGATCAGCTGAGAAGTTTGCAGCAGGTGCGTAGGCGATCGCTCTCCCTCAACCACCGCGTCGGCAAAGGCGAAGACACCGAGCTGATGGAGCTGCTCGAAGACAGCAGCACCCAAACGCCGGAGTCTAAAATTAGCGAAAACATGATGCGCCATGAAATTACCAGCGTGCTGGCCGAGGTGCTGACCGAGCGCGAGAAAGACATCATTACCCTGCGCTACGGCCTCGCCACGGGCGAGACCCACACCCTAGAAGAGGTCGGCGGCATTTTTAATCTGTCGCGAGAGCGGGTGCGCCAAATTCAAACCAAAGCCATGCGCAAGCTCAGGCGGCCCCAGGTCGCGGCCCGATTGAAAGGCTGGCTCAATAAATAAGGACAAACGGTTGCTTGCCCTCCAATAGCAACGTATCGATCTAACCCAACGACCCTCCAGATCCCCCCTGCCCCCCTCACTAAGGGGGGTTTTAGTTGATGTGTTTGCCGTAAGGGTCTGGGAATCGATTTTGCCCAAGCGAGCAATTCACTGCACAACGCCCCCCAACTATGGATGCCATTCATCTCAGCAACATTCGCGCCTACGGCTACACAGGGGCACTACCCGAAGAAAACGTGCTGGGCCAGTGGTTTCAGGCCGATATTGTTCTGTACTTAGATTTAGCCGCGGCCACTGAAAATGACTGCCTGGCCGACACCCACGACTACCGCACGGTAATCAACAGCGCTCAGCAGATTATTCAGGGCGCTAAATTTGCGCTGATTGAGCGGCTAGCGGGGGCGATCGCGACTTCAGCCCTAGACGCTGACCCCCGCCTGCAGCGAGTGACCGTCAAAGTGACCAAACTGACCCCGCCCATACCTGACTATACCGGCCAGGTTGCGGTAGAAATTAGCCGCGATAGAATTCAGTAGGGGCAAACGGTTGTTTACCCTAAGCTTGTGGGGTGGTTGAATCCTGCTGGCGGCCAAGCATCTGGTGGCGGTGCCCATCCTACGGTGGCTAGCCATACCTCCAGTGAAAATTTTGGTGGGCACTGCTCACCCTACGGTATCTATGACATCCTCTGCTACAAATTCGCGTCAACAGCTTAGGGCCGAGCTTGAGCGCCTGCCCGACTGGCTGCGCCGCCCGATTGGCAACGCCAGCGAGATTTCGACGGTGCAGCGCATTGTCAAAGAGCGCCAGATTCACACCATCTGCGAAGAGGGCCGCTGCCCCAATCGGGGCGAGTGCTACGCCAACCGCACCGCCACCTTTTTGCTGATGGGGTCGGTGTGCACCCGCGCCTGCTCATTTTGTCAGGTCGAGAAGGGCCACGCGCCGATGACCCTCGACCCCCACGAACCCGAGAAAGTAGCTGAGTCGGTGCGGTTGCTGGGCCTGCGCTACGTGGTGCTGACGTCGGTGGCACGGGATGATTTGCCAGACCACGGGGCCAGCTGGTTCGTGCGAGTGATCGAGACAATCCGCGCCAGCAGCCCTGACACTGATATAGAACTGCTAACCCCTGACTTTTGGGGCGGCTCGACCCGCGATGCTGGACAGGCCGATCGCGTGCAAACCGTGGTGGCGGCCAAACCGGCCTGCTACAACCACAACCTCGAAACCGTGCGGCGACTGCAAGACCCGGTGCGGCGGGGGGCCAAGTACGATCGCTCCCTGCGCGTGCTCTCTCTGGTGAAAGCCTTTGATCCGTCAATGCCGACTAAATCGGGTCTCATGCTGGGGCATGGGGAAACCGAGGTCGAGCTGATTGATGCCATGCGAGATTTGCGGGCTGTGGGGTGCGATCGCATCACCCTGGGCCAGTATATGCGTCCCTCACTGGACCATCGCCCGGTCGAGCGCTACTGGACGCCAGAAGAATTTGACCACCTAGGCGATATTGCTCGCGACCTGGGCTTTGAGCACGTGCGCTCTGGTCCCCTGGTGCGCAGCTCGTACCACGCGGGAGAAGCGCCGTGAGCCAGCCCTGGCGGCTGATTCCACCGCTGGAGGCGTCCGGGGCGGTGCAGATGGCGATCGACACCTGGCTGCTCGACCAGCACCAGCACCACGGTCACCCGCCCGTCCTGCGGTTCTACACCTGGCACCCGGCAGCGATTTCGCTAGGGGTCAGCCAGCGGCGGCACATGCCTGAGCACTGGAAGCACCTGAGTTGGCAGGGGCAGCCTGTGGAGCTCGTGCAGCGACCGACCGGCGGACGCGGGGTGCTGCACCAGGGCGATCTAACCTATGCCGTAGTCACCTCAAACGTTGAAGGCAATCGCCACGAGGCCTACCACACCCTCTGCCAATTTTTAATTGCGGGCTGGCAACGGCTGGGGGTACCCCTAGGCTTTGGCCAGCCCAGCCGAGACTACCGGCGGACACCCAACTGCTTTGCCCTGGCCACCAGCGCCGATCTGGTCGATGCCCAGGGGCACAAAGTTATTGGTAGTGCCCAGCTGCGGCGGGGTGCCCACCTATTACAGCATGGATCTATGGGGCTAGCCCCTGACCTAAGCCTGTGGCAGCAGGTCTTTCAAACGCCAGGACCATCGCCGAGCCAGGCCCAGCTGGCCATCCAGAACGGATTACCTCTGGCTGACGTGATTGCATCGCTGACCCAGGCCGCCACAAACGGTTTAGCTAGTCAGCTCATATCCCAGCCGCTGACCGAGCGAGAGTGGGCCGAAATCCACGCCCTGGCGCAAAAAAATGGCCCGGCGTGCCAGTGCACCGGGCCATCTGCCGTATCGTTGGGACCTTAGCTCATGGCTGCTGAGCCGCGATCGTAACCGGAAAAATCGTGGGGCATTTTGCCCTGAATGTGGCTTTCGTAATGGGCCGCATCTTCGACCGAAATACCGACCTCAGCGGCTAGCCGCACCATCATGCCCTGCTCGCGCCTGCGGCTGCGCTGATGGCGACGAATAAACAGATTTCTAGCCAGATCAGGAATGTTGGTCGTCATGGGCGAACTAGCAGCAACTGCTTCAGAAGTGATCACTATGGTTTCGGTAACAACCGCCGGGGTAGCCGCAACGGCAGGAATTTCAGAGGCATCAGCCGCTACAGGAGCGGCTATATCGGTGCGATAGGGCACGCCGCGCCAGGTCAAACTCGCACTGGGCGGGGCTGGCAAGTCGGCTGGAGAAAGAGCATTAAACACCACGGTCGCGCCGCGATAGGTGCCTGTGGCAATAGTTTCGCCTAGCTTGGGCGTGGGGTTGGGTGTTTTCTCGTAGCTGATGCCGCGATAGGTGAGTTTCATAATGTCGCCTCCTAGAAGCGATGCGTAGTGAGGCGCGTTCCTTCGGGAGTGTCCCTACTTCCGTCTCCTTGCCGGGTGCTGAGGGGCATGCACCCAATCGACAGACAACGAGATGAACGATTGACTTTATATTTGTATAATACGCTACGGTTTTTGGGATCTTTCAGCTTTTGACAATTCTATACAGAAGGCAAAATCTAGCGTCAGCCCATGAAAGCTGTTCATGACAGCCATGACGGAATGTTTTTGTACTTTTCGCTACAGAAATCTATTCTGATATTGGGAATAAAAAAGCCCGTTCAACGCAAAAGGAGATCTACGTTATGAATACCAGCTATTGGCCAATCCCTAGTCTTAGCCCCAGACGCAGCCTATCTAGCCAGCTCAACGCCGCCTGGCATGCCGTTCTGTCTCGTCTAGACGCCACCACAGAACCTAGGGTGTGGAAATCTGCCGACGCCGCAGGCAAAACGCTGTGGAATGCCTACGATCCCATGACTCAAATGGCCATTGACCACGCCTCGGCTGACGAACTGCGCACCTGGCTGGAAGAACTTCACTACCGCAACTAGTGCTTTGCCAAGCTTTAATTTGTAGGTTGGGTGGAGCGCTAGCGGAACCCAACAAAGGCTTGCTGCTGTTGGGTTTTCTCCTCTGGAGACGCTGCGCGAACACTTCGTTTCACCCAGTCATGGAAAAAGTCAAGTACTAGGCGAATCCTATTTTTAGGTTTGACGCTGCCCTAAGCCCAGTCCAAATCCAGTCGTAGGGCTTAATTGGTATCCCCAGAGCCCAAGCTAGATGTGGTGTAGCTGCACATTTATTTAATAGGCAAGCGCCAGGTCTCTCACTATAGTCGTAGCAACGTTGCGATCCTTTCCTCGGAAAGACTACTGCAACCGGTCAACTGTTTCGCTTTTGGGGCTTGCTATGACTTCGGTACTGATTCAAGGTGGTCGCATTGTCACCGCCGTAGACGACTACCAGGGCGACATTCTAATTCAGGATGGCCGTATTGAGGCGATTGGCCGTCAGCTCTCGGTCGAGAATGCTGAGTGCCACGATGCCACTGGGCTCTTCGTCTTGCCTGGCGGCATTGATGCCCACGTACACATGGAAACCCCCATGGGCAATGACGTCTATACCTGCGACACCTTTGAAACGGGTACGCGATCGGCAGCCTTTGGCGGTACCACCACCATCATCGATTTTGCCCAGCAGTTCCACGACGATAGCCCCAAGGCAGCCTTGGACAGGCGGTTGGCCGCCGCAGAACCCCAGTGCTGTGTAGACTACGCTTTCCACGTCATCTTAACTGACGTAAACCCGAGCTCGCTGGCAGAACTGCCCGATTTGATTAATAAAGACGGAGTTTCGAGCTTTAAGCTCTATATGGCGTATCCGGGCGTGCTGATGGTCGATGATGCGGCTATTTTCAAAACCATGCGCCGCACGGGTGACCACGGGGGCATGGTTAACCTCCATGCCGAAAATGGAGTAGTCATCCAGGCCCTGATTGAGGAGGCGCTGGAGCAGGGCAACACCTCACCCAAGTACCACAAGCTCACTCGCCCCAGCTTGATGGAGGGGGAAGCGGCCCACCGGGTGATTCGGATTGCAGAGCTGGCGGAGGTGCCGGTATACATTGTGCACCTGTCGGCCAAAGAAGCTCTGGAGGCGGTGGTGGAGGCGCGCGATCGCGGTATTCATGCCTTTGCCGAAACCTGCCCCCACTATTTATTTTTGGATGAGTCGGAATACGATGCTCCGGGTTTTGAAGCCGCCAAGGCCGTGATGACCCCGCCCCTGCGCGATCACGATTGCCAGCACGCCCTCTGGCGGGGGCTACAGTTCGACGACCTACAGCTAGTGGCCACCGACCACTGCCCCTTTTGCATGAACGAAAACCCCCTGGGCATTCTCAAGTCAAAGCAGTTTGGCCGCGACAACTTTAACCGCATCCCCAATGGCGCGCCGGGGGTCGAGCTGCGGCTCACCCTGCTCTACGACGGTGGCGTGAGAGCCGGGCGCATCAACCTAAATCGGTTTGTGCAGCTGACCGCCACGGCCCCAGCTAAGATGTTTGGCCTATTTCCGCGCAAGGGCACGATCGCCGTTGGCAGCGACGCCGATCTGGTGCTGTTTGACCCCAACGAAACCCACACCCTCAGCGCCAGCACCCACCACTCGCTGGTGGACTACTCGCTGTTTGAGGGGCGCGAGGTGACGGGCAAGGTGAAAAAGGTGTTTCTGCGCGGCCAGTGCATTGTCGATGGGGATGAATGGCTGGGTACCACTGGCATGGGGGAATATCTGCCACGGGGGGCATCGGGGCGAGTGCTGTAGACTCGTGTAGTTCTTGTAGGTTGGGTGAAACAAAGTGGAACCCAACGGCGGTAGGCTTTGTTGGGTTCTGCTAGCGCGCCACCCAACCTACAATTTAAGGCTTGTCAAACCACCAGGTGCCTCGGGTTATGGCGTAGGGCTGAGCGGCGGCAGGGGTCTGTTGAAAAGGCGATCGCCCCGATACTGACCGATAAGGCAGCGATCGAGGCGATGGGGCTTGGGCCTGTGAAAGCGCTATGCAAGGCAAGCTAGGCCGTCTGCGACTGAGGAGCGGGAGATTGAGTCGTGGCGCTTTGTCGGCGCGATTTGCGAAACTGCTGGGAGAGATCTTCGATGACGTCATCTAGTCCTCTATTTTTGCCCGTCACCTTGGCGGAGTTGTAGGCCAGCCGGGCTGCTGCATAGGCTTCGCTACCGGCTAGCATTTGGGTATCTTCCAGCAGTTCTTTGAAGTGGTTTACGGCTTGCAAAATGGGGTTCAGCGCTTCGAAGAGAGCTAGATCGCGGCGGGCTTCTTCGACATCGAGATGGCGCGGCATCATATCGATGTGCTGGGCGGCCATGTCTAGGGCGCGAGTGGTAAATGTTTGGGACTTGAGGCCCATTTTTGGTATTTGACGCCGCTCTTGGGGAGTTAAACCGATCAGGAAGTCAAGTTGCTCACGGACTGCTTTGAGCTGAGCCAGAATTTCTAAAACCTCTTGG
>JBARVK010000426.1:0-8202 GCA_049646225.1 Nodosilinea sp. | reverse complement strand
GTAGTACTGTCCTCTGACAACTTTTTCTAAAACCCTATGACTAGTCCCGATGTTTCGCCTTCGGCTTCTGGCTCATCGGCCACCCCTAAGCCCAATCTTGGCATTCTGACCATGCTGCGCCTGGGGGTTTTTAACATGGGCCTGGGCATTATGTCGCTGCTCACGTTGGGCGTGCTCAACCGGGTGATGATTGAAGAACTGCGGGTGCCGGCCCTGGTGGCGGCGGGGGCGATCGCGGTGCATCAGTTCATGGCCCCGGCTCGGGTGTGGTTTGGCCAGATGTCGGATTCGCGCCCCATTTTTGGCTACCACCGCAGCGGCTATATCTGGCTGGGCATTGGGACGGTGGCGGTGACGGCCTTTTGCGCCTTGCAGGTGGTGTGGCAGATCGGGGATCGCATTGCTGAAGGGGGCTGGGGGCCAGCGGTGTACCCCTGGGTGGGGCTGCTGGGGCTCTTGTTTGCGATCTACGGCCTGGCCCTGAGCGCCACCTCCACCCCGTTTACGGCGCTGCTGGTGGATGTCTCGGATGAAGACTCGCGATCGCGCCTGGTGGGCATTGGCTGGGCCATGCTGATGGTCGGCATTATCACCGGGGTGATTATCACCTCCATTGTGCTGAAGCCGATTGAGCTAGATGCGCCGATCGAGCAGGTGCAGGCTCTGGTAAACCGGCTGTTTGTGATTGCCCCGGCGGTGGTCTGCGTCTTGGCTGTTCTGAGCACGGCGGGGATTGAGAAAAAGTATTCTCGGCTCAAGAGTCGCTCCTCTCTCAGAGATCGTGAAGACAGCCTTACCCTGGGCCGCGCCCTCAAAATTCTCACCGCCAGCCGCCAAACGGGGCTGTTTTTTACCTTTTTATTAGTGCTTAGCCTCAGCCTGTTCATGCAGGATGCGGTGCTAGAGCCCTACGGTGGCGAAGTGTTTGGCATGACCATTGCCGAAACTACCCAGCTCAATGCCGCGTTTGGCATGGGCACGCTGCTGGGGATTATCACCACCGGCTGGCTGGTGGTGCCCCGCATTGGCAAAAAGCGCACCGTGGTGGCGGGCTGTGGCTGGGCGGCACTGTGCCTGCTGGGCATTACCCTGTCGGGGCTAACGGGTAACCCAACCGTGCTGCTGACGGCGGTTTTTTGCTTTGGCATTGCCTCGGGCATTCTCACCCTGGGGGCGATCGTGCTGATGCTGGACCTGACCGTGGCGGAAACGGCGGGCACCTTCATTGGGGCCTGGGGGCTGGCTCAGGCGATCGCCCGGGGTAGCGCCACAGTGCTGGGCGGCGGCGTGCTTGACCTGGGTCGCGCCATTCTCAGAGCCTCCAGCGGCGCTGGAGAAGTTAGTCAACCCCAGGCCTTTCTCGCCTACGGGCTGGTGTTTACGCTCCAGGCGGTGGGGATGATGGTGGCGATTTGGCTGCTCAGCCGGGTCGATATTCAAGAATTTCAGGCCAACGCCAAGGCGGCAATCACCGCTGCTTTGGAAAGCGATATGGACTAGGCATGGCAGAAAATTTTTGGAATCAGGTGCTGGCCTTTGCCGAGGCCACAACCCAAACCGTGGGGCAAAAGCTGCTCGAAGACTTTGGTCAGGTGCAGGCCGACCTGAAGGCCGATGGTAGCTTGGTGACAAGGTGCGATCGCTGGTCAGACGACACCCTGCGCCAGGCTATTAACGCCCAATTCCCCGACCACGGCGTGCTCAGCGAAGAGGTCGAACACATTTTTCCCGCCACCGACTGGTGCTGGATTATTGACCCCATCGACGGCACCACCAACTTTACCCGCGGCATTCCGGTCTGGGGCATTTCGCTGGGGCTGCTGTACCGGGGTACGCCTGTGTTTGGCTACGTGGCCATGCCGCCGCTGCACCAATCCTTCTACGGCTACTGGCCAGGGGAAAGCGGGCTGGAGATGCCCAGCGGGGCCTACTGCAACGGTCGCCCGATTCACGCCAGTGAGGCGGCCCCCAGCAAAACTCAGTTCTTTAGCCTCTGCGCCCGCAGCACTTCGGTGCGAGAAAAACCCGTCCCCTGCAATATTCGCATGCTGGGCTCTGCCGCCTACAACCTGCTGCTGGTGGGGGCAGGCTGGGCCGTCGGGGCAGTGGAGGCAACGCCAAAAATTTGGGATATTGCGGCGGTGTGGGCGATCGTGCAGGCCGCTGGAGCCACCTGGGTGCCGCTGGATGACATCGAGCCTTTTCCCTTGGAAGTGGGCGTAGACTACAGCCGCCAGCCCTATCCCACCCTGGTAGCAGCTCAGGCTTCCCAGATAGAGGTGTTTCGGCCTTTGGTGCAAAAAATCACCAAACCATAGGATCGTAGGGCTATTTCCAAGGGGTAGGTTCTATACAGCATCTAAATTCACATGTACTATGAACTAATACATTTATACTCTCGATAGGCCACCGAGGCCGCCATCGCCATGTCCAATTTGCTCTTGATTGAAAGCCCCGGCAAGGTGAAGAAACTGGGGCAAATTTTGGGCTCAGGCTGGGTAATCAAGGCCAGCATGGGTCACGTGCGCGAACTGGCCAACGAC
The DNA here is from genome assembly GCA_049646225.1 of Nodosilinea sp. Lineage (GTDB taxonomy): Bacteria > Cyanobacteriota > Cyanobacteriia > Phormidesmidales > Phormidesmidaceae > Nodosilinea. The sequence continues at coordinate 5,659 of JBARVK010000426.1, read as the reverse complement.
GGCAACGATGCCCTGGGTTTTGACCTGGGGGTTGGGTCCATCGACTGTCGCTACCAGCCCCGCGATGCCCGCTCCCAAAAAGTTCTCTCAGAACTCCGGCAGGCGGTCAAAGCTGCCGATCGCGTCTATATTGCTACTGACCCCGATCGCGAGGGAGAAACCATCGGCTGGCACCTCCAGCAGGCGCTGAATTTGCGCAATCCTCAGCGGGTGGTGTATAGCGAGATTACGCCCCAGGCGGTGAGAGCCGCGATCGCCCGTCCCCGTACCCTCAACCAAGACCTCGTTGCCGCCGGACGCGCCCGCGACTGCCTCGATAAGCTAGTGGGCTATACCGGCAGCCGCCATGTGGTTTGGCCGCTCAACAATGGCGCAAAATCGATGGGTCGGGTGCAGAGCGCAACGCTGCATTTGCTCTGTGTCAGGGAGCGCGAAATTCAAGCCTTTACTCCCCAGGACTATTGGAGCGTTTGGGTCACCTACCGGGAGGGGTTCAAGGCCTTCTACCGCAGCAGTCCCAAGCCCCAGCGGCAGGCTGCGGCCAAAGCCGCCGAAGACAAAGGGGCGGACAAAGAATCGGAGCGGGTGATTTCCCAGGAGCGAGCCGATCAGCTGGTGGCGATCGCCCAATCCCACCCCCATTGCGTTCTACACATCGAAGGTAAGCAGACCACCCAATCGCCTCCGGCCCCTTTCATCACCTCGACCTTGCAGCAGGCCGCAGGCTCCAAGCTGCACTTCAGCCCCGAGCACACCATGAAGGTGGCCCAGGCGCTCTACGAAAAGGGGCACATCACCTACATGCGGACCGATTCGATTACCCTTTCAGCCCCCTTTTGTGAAGCGGTGCGCCAGTACCTTGAGCAGCACGACCCCACTAACGTGCCGCGTAAAACCACCCAGCACCGGGCCATTAAGGGATCTCAAGAGGCCCACGAAGCGATTCGCCCTACGGATGTGAATCACCTGCTCCAGCAGCTTCGGGGAGAACTTTCGTCCGATCAAGCCCGTCTCTACGAGCTGATCTGGAATCGGGCGGTGGCCTCGCAATGTGCTCCGGCTCGCCTGCGCAAAACGCGCATTGTCACTCAGTCTGGCGATGCCTACTGGGAAGCTCGCGGTCAGGTGCTCGAATTTGCGGGCTACACCCGCTACTGGAATAACCTGAGCACCGATTCGGTGTTGCCTGCGCTGTCCCAGGGGCAAGCACTTCAGCTCAATCAGGCCCAGGCGGATGCCAAGCAAACGCAGCCGCCGCCCCGCTACAGTGAACCTAAGCTCGTGAAGCTGATGGAGCAAAAGGGCATTGGTCGTCCTAGCACCTATGCGCCGACGATCAAAACCCTCAGGCAGCGAGAATACGTGGGCCTGCTCCAGGGCAAGCTGCAACCGACCGCGCTGGGGCTGGAGCTCGATGGAGCGTTAGAGAAGCTATTGCCCGACTTGATTCAGCCAGAGTTTACGGCCCAGATGGAGACGGCGTTGGATGCGATCGCCACCGGCGAACAAGACTGGCAAACCTACCTGATCGGCTGGAACCGAGGATACTTTGCCCCTGCGATCGCCCAAGCCAAGTCCCAGCTTCTCTCCCTGCCGACCTTTGCCGAGTATTCCCCGACATCGGGAGCAATGCCTGCTCAGCGATCGCCAGCCCCCAATCCTAAACACACAAACGGACAACCGACTAAAACCAAGTGCCCCACCTGCGGCGAGGCGATGACCAAAGTTCCCTCTCGCTCCAAAAAGATGAAAGCCAAGCATTTCCTCAAATGCTCTAGCGCAGGCTGTGGCACGGTGATGTTTTGGCATGCCAAGGCCAAACGCTATGAGCTACCCCAGGCCCAGCGCCAGGCCCTCAATTCAGACCTGTTTACCGATCAGCCCTGCCCCCTGTGCGGTGCCCTGCTAGAGCGCTATGCCTATACTAAAGACGGGCAAGACAAGGTGATGCTGCGCTGCTCACGGCTGGAGAATCGGCGCGGCAAGTGTAAGGAGGTGGCCTTTTTCCAGAGCCGTGGGGAGTTTTGGTCGCCTAAGTTCGGCACGCTGAAGCTGCCAGCACCCTCAGCCCGGCCTGGTTCTCTCGATCAACCGTAAGTTTAGCCATAGCCACAGCCATTGAGATTAGGGCAAAGGCAAATCCATCATTTCCGCCTGCGTGGGAACAACGGTTAAGAATCATCCCAGATAGTACGTTCTAATTGTGACGGCTACGGCTATAGCTTCAAATTCTGTTTCGGCTGGTTGAGAATAGGCCCGCTACTGGCGCTGTGGCCACAGATGGATGCAATACCGACGATAATAGAGCCGTGTTATCACCGTAGGAAAACCTGTGACCTCTGAGAACCAAAACGCGATCGAGCATCAAAACGTGCCCGCCGAGCACCGCAGCCTGCACGACTTTTTGTATAGTGCCGCCGACGAACATGCCGCCGATACTGCTGCTGCCCCAGTTGTAGGCCCTACCAGCAATACCCCCATTCCCATCGCCGACTGGTGCGCGTACGCCCAAGACACTAAAGTGACCGGGGTGTACGCCGTGCTCGATCGCGATCGCCAGACCCAGTTTATTGGTATTTCTCGCAATGTGTCGCTGTCGTTGCGCAGCCACCTTGAGCAAAAAGGAGACGCCATTTGTGCCCTGGTCACTGTGCAACCCTTTCAGTTCCCTAAACGAGAGGCCATGGCCGCGCTGCGGGACGAGTGGATTGCCGCCCTACCCAGCCCGCCGCCCGGTAATGTAGATGGTACCTGGGCGGGCACGATTCGCGAAGCCGCCACCCAGACCATGTCTGCGGCCGAACGGGAAGCCTACGAGGCGAAAAAGACCAAGCTTCGTCGGGCTATGGCCGATGGCACATTGTCTAAAGAACTCGATCTGGCTCAGCAAAGTCAGTCCGGCGATTCAAACGCAGACCTAGCCGCCGCCCTAACCGACGACAACTGGAGTGCCCTGGTGCGCGATCAAACCCAGGAGACCCAGTCGTGAACGGGTAAGCCTGGGGCACCCGCTGATCTGATTACCGACGCAGATCAGCTACCGTTTGCCCAGGCTAGGCGAGGTAAGGCGAGTGGCGCTTTAAAGATTGTTTAGCGAAGAAGGCCGTCACCGCCTCCGGGGGCATGGGGCTAGCTAAGAGATAGCCCTGCCCTAGCTCACACCCCAGTTTTTTCAGCCATTCTAATTGTTGAACTGTCTCAATGCCCTCTGCGATCGCCGCCAGCTGCAGCTGGTCACTCAGGCTAATCACCGCCTGTACAATCTTGTAGTTTTTGCCGCCCGGCCGCATGTCGCTGACAAAGGATTGATCAATTTTAAGGTAGTCAGCTGGCAAGTTGTAAAGGTAGCTCAGGGATGAATACCCCGTACCAAAATCGTCAATACTGATGCGAATGCCTAGATCGCGGAGCTGGCTGAGCCGCTTAATCGTCGTTTCGATATCGTCAATCAGCATGCTCTCGGTAATCTCTAGGGTCAGCGAGGTCGCCGGTAGGCCAGCCTGAGCGAGGGTTTGCCGCACCGTTTCAACTAGGGTGGGTTGCCGCAGGTCTTGTCCTGACAGGTTAACGCTGACTCTCAGGTCTGCCAGGGCAGGATACTGGCGCTGCCAAGTGGCGATTTGCTCACAGGCTGACCGCAGTATCCACTGGCTGATCGGCAAAATCAGCCCGGTCTCTTCTGCCACCGGAATAAAGTCAGCCGGGGGAATAAAGCCTCGGGTCGGGTGCGGCCAGCGGATTAGAGCTTCAACCCCCACCAGCCGCTGGGTATTGAGATCGACAATGGGCTGGTAGTAGGTGATGAACGACTGCTGGTCGGTCGCCACCCTCAGATCGTGGTCCAGAGTCATGCGTTTTACGGCCTGGACATGCATCTCAACATCAAACAGCTCGTAGGTGCCGCGACCGCTGGCCTTGGCTCTATAGAGAGCGATGTCGGCATCCCGCAGCAGGTCAGTGGCACTCATGTAGGCCGGGGTACCCCAAACGATGCCCATGCTAGTTGTAATGAAGACATTACGGCCATCGATCTCCGTTGCCCCCTCAAACTCGCTGAGCAGGCGCTCGGCCATACGTATAACCGCGTCGAGATTGGGAACTTGATCGAGCAAAATAACGAATTCGTCTCCCCCCAGCCGGGCAGCCAAATCGGTGGGCCGAATCAGACCTTGCAGCTTGTGGGCAACCGTTAGCAGTAGCTTGTCCCCGACCAAATGGCCCAGGCTGTCGTTGATCAGCTTGAACTGATCGAGGTCGAGAAACATGACCGCAAAATGATACGCCGTTGAGCGCTGTGACTGTTGAATGGCTGCCTCCAGCCGACTGGTGAGCAATGTGCGGTTGGGCAAGTCGGTAAGGGAATCGTGCAGAGCCCGATAAACGAGCTGTTCTTCGGCCTGCTTACGATCGGTAATGTCCAGGACGATGGCTAAAAATAGAGATTTCCCGTTGTACTGGGGCCGCTGTAGATATACCTCCACCGGGTAGCGGCTGCCGTCAGCGCGCTGATGCACCGTTTCATAGTTGACTTTAGAGACAGTCCCTTGCCGCAGGGGGGCAAGCAGGGCGTCAAAATCCGCTGCCGATAGTTCAGGTTTGATGTTCAGCGGGGTCATGCGCTGGAGCTGATCCAGGGAATATCCCAAATTTTCTAACGCGCCCCGGTTGCCATACTCAAACGCCAGCGTATTGCTGTTAAAGATATAAATCTCATTGAGGCTGGATTCAAGGACATCGACTAAACGGGTGCGTTCAAATTCGGCCTGTTTGCGTTGGGTAATATCTTGAGCCAACCCAACCCGGCGGATAAGACGGCCACTGGGGTCAAAGATGGGAAAGCCCCGATCCCAAATCCAGCGAACGGTGCCATCGGGTTGAATGATTCGATACTCTACTTCAAAAGGGCGATCGCGAACGGTCAGACCTGGGGTCAACAGGGGGCGATCGTCGGGATGAACAGCCTCAAGAAATGAGGTTGGATCAGCGTATAAACTGTCTCGACTCCGTCCCCAAATTTTTTCGTAGGCCGCACTGACAAACAGTGTTTCGCCAACCACAGCATCGGTTAGCCAAAACACTTCTTCAATGTTTTCGGCCAGCTGCCGAAATTTTTCCTCGCTGACCAGCAACGACTGCTCCGTTGCTTTGCGATCGCTGATGTTGCTCAAGACTACCGCGACCTGGTTAAGGGAGGCCTCTTCAAGGCGCGATACCTGCACATCAAACCAGCGATCGAGCGCCGCAGAGTAAATTTCCTCCCGAATCGGCTCTCCCGTACGAATCACCTGGGTATAAAGTTCATTCCATAAGGGTTCTATGCCAGGCACCAGCTCGCTCGCCAACCTCCCCTGCGGATTGGCAATGCCCGAATGGCGCTCCAAACCTGGATTAGCCTTTAAGACGCGGTGATCAAGGGGATTGCCCCGGTCATCGAACAGTACCTCGACAACGCAAAACCCCTCGTCAATAGACGTAAACAAGCGGCGAAACTCCTCCTCGCTGGTTTGCAGCGCCGCAAAAGACGCCTGGAGTTGCTGTGTCATGTGTTGAAATGATTGGCTCAACTCCTTCACTTCTCGACTGCCGCCCTTGACCATCACCGCTGGTAACGGTGACGACTCCAGGGATCTCTGGGCGATATCTTTTGCAGCCTGATTTA
>JBARVK010000425.1:0-4544 GCA_049646225.1 Nodosilinea sp. | reverse complement strand
GATATTAACCATCCTGAGGTGCGGGGAGAACTTAAGTACTGGGGCGAATGGATGCTCGACCATGTCGGGGTTGACGGCTTTCGGCTGGATGCGATCAAACACATTTGCGGCGACTTCTTTGTAGACTGGCTAGACCATTTAGAGCACTATGCCCAGCGCAGTTTGTTTTGCGTGGGCGAGTACTGGACCTACGACCTGGGGACACTGAGCTGGTATGCGGGCAACTCTGGCGGTCGGCTCGATCTCTTTGACGCACCACTGCACCTCAACTTTCACAAGGCCAGCAAAGCGGGCAGCAGCTACGATCTGCGCCGTATTTTTGACAATACCGTTGTGAAAGAAATGCCGCTGCTGGCGGTCACTCTAGTCGAAAACCACGACACGCAGCCGCTGCAGGCGCTGGAGTCGGTGGTAGAGGCCTGGTTTAAGCCCTTAGCCTACGCCTTAATTTTACTGCGAGCGGAGGGGTATCCCTGCATTTTCTACTGCGATTACTACGGGGCCCACTACGTCGACAAGGGCCGCGATGGCCATGAGTACGAGATCTGGATGGACTCGCACCGGGAGATTTTGGATCGGCTGCTGATTGCCCGCCAGCATTTTGCCCACGGCCCTCAGTACGACTACTTTGACCATCCCAATGTGGTGGGCTGGACCCGCTTGGGCCAGGACGATCGCCGCCGGGCGATGGCGGTGCTATTGAGCAACGGAGCCGAGGGCACCAAGTGGATGGAGGTGGGTCGGCCTAACACCCCCTTTTACGATCTGACCGGGCATATTTCGCAACCCATCACCACCAATAATGACGGCTGGGCTGAGTTTCGCTGTAACGGCGGTTCGGTATCGGTGTGGGTGGAAGATTCCCCCGGGGGGTAAACATCTGCGATCGCGCCCTCCTCGCCACCAGTAGGTCTTTACCTCGGGGCATCTCCTGCCGGATAGAATTTTATGCCGCGAAAAGTTAAGCTACGTAACACCCACTCATAGTTGTGGAAGCAGCTGGGTGTTCGTTTCTATGGTTAAATTGGTACTTTCGTGCAAGTAGATCGCGTTCCTTTAGGAGCCTCAGACGCAGAGTTTTCAGCCTTTGTTGGCTCAGCTCAGGAGCTAGACTTTACCCTTCAAGACCTCAAGGCCGCTATTCCAGCTCAGTGTTTTCGGCCTTCTGTTGTTCGATCGTTGGCCTATTTCTGTCTAGATGTGGGGATTATTGCAGCACTGTACGCTGTGGCCCACGCGCTCAATTCATGGCTGTTTTTTCCTATCTTTTGGTTAGCCCAGGGCACCATGTTTTGGGCCTTGTTTGTGGTGGGCCACGACTGCGGCCACGGGTCGTTTTCTCGCTACAAGTGGCTAAATAACCTGGTTGGTCATCTGACCCATACGCCCATCCTGGTGCCCTACCACGGCTGGCGAATTAGTCACCGCACCCACCATGCCAATACTGGCAATGTAGACACTGATGAGAGCTGGTACCCAATTAGTGAATCTACTTATCAGACCATGCCTTGGCCACAGAAACTAGTGCGGTTCTATGGGTTGTTGTTTGCCTATCCGTTTTACCTATTCTTTAGATCATCGGGGCGCAGTGGGTCTCACTTTGTACCCAGTAGCGACCTGTTTCGCCCTTCAGAGCGGCGCGATGTGCTGGTGAGCACCCTGTGCTGGTCGGCCATGATCGGTTTTTTGGTCTGGCTAGGGATCACCCACGGGCTGCTGTTTTTGGTGACCTACTACGTGGCACCCTACCTGGTATTTGTCATGTGGCTTGATTTGGTGACGTTTTTGCATCACAGCGAACCCGATATTCCTTGGTATCGAGGTAATGACTGGTATTTTCTCAAGGGGGCGCTGTCCACTATCGACCGCGACTACGGGTTTATCAACCCCATTCACCACAATATTGGTACCCATGTGGCCCACCACATTTTCTCTAATATGCCTCACTACCATCTCAAGACGGCTACTGAGGCCATCAAGCCAATTTTAGGCGACTACTACCGCCGCTCTGAAGAACCCGTGTGGAAGAGCTTTGCCCGATCGTTTTGGGCCTGCCACTATGTTGCCGACCAGGGCAACAAGGTTTACTACCAGCCGCATCCCAGCCGTCGATAGGCCCTGGTGCGCTTGAAATATAGCCGTGGCCAGTTTGCTTAGGACATCGGTGACCGCCACGGGCAAACTCTCGGGCGGCGAACTGGCGTATAGCCATCGCTTCAGAACTTCTGACATGTCCTAACGGTCCTGGCGATGGCTATAACGCTAGCCTGAGGCTGTTTCAGTAGCTTAGGAAGGACGTGGGCAGGTTAGAATCAGTGCGGTTCTAGGCTGCCCGCTTTAGTTTAGACGTAGGTTTGACATCGGGTTCTTTTAGCCGCGCTCTAGAATGGTTCAGCCCGTGATCTCAGCGATTATTTGTACCCACAACCGGGCCGACTATTTGGGGACCGCGATCGCCAGCCTGCTGAACCAGACCTACAGCGCCTACGAAGTTATTGTGGTAGACAACGCCTCGACCGATAGCACTAAGGCGGTAGTCGACGCCTACCTACCCCATCCGCAGCTGACCTACGGGTATGAACCTACCCTGGGACTATCTATGGCGCGCAACCGGGGAGCGGCGATCGCGCACGGCCACATTCTCGCCTACCTCGACGACGATGCTGAAGCTTCACCCCACTGGCTAACGGCGTTGGCCGAGGCGTTTGAGGCGTATCCTAACGCGGCGATCGCTGGTGGTTCGGTGAACCTGATCTGGCCCTTGGGTACGATTCCCCCCCGCTGGCTATCGCCCACCCTCTCAGAAAGCCTAGGGGCCTACAATTTGGGGACCGCTATCTGCCCCATCACCGACCCTGGCCAGACCCCTCGGGGCCTCAACTATGCGGTCAGGAAACAATTCCTAGACTCCGTAGGTGGATTTAACCTACAGCTAGGGCGGGTGGGCAAAAACCTGCTTTCCAACGAAGAACTGCATCTTACCCAGCAGGCGATCGAGGCTGGCTATAGGGTGCTGTTTGTGCCCCAGGCCCAGGTGGCGCACAGTATTGCCCCTGAGCGGCTGCGCCGCGGCTGGTTTTTGCGCCGCAGCTGGTGGCAGGGCATTAGCGAGTGCTACCGCGAACATCTAACCCATACCCTAACCGGGCAGCGAGTGCGGATGCGGGGGCTATGCCTGCTGCGAGGATTAGTTAAGGCCCTCAAAAGCTGGCCAGACCCGGCTCTGCGCTTTGAGAACCTGGTCTACGCCTACGGGCAGTTGGGCTATGTGGTTAGCGGTCTACGCTATTTACTGCCCTGGCGTAGGGCCTGGCCTTGATCGGGGCTGCCGTCTTCTTAACGGCTTGCGGAGTGATCGACAATTTGAAGGAAATTCACCATGGCTACCACTCCCCCTAAAGTACCTGTATCTGTGCTAATTCCGGCGAAGGATGAGGAGCAAAACCTGCCCGCCTGTTTGGCCAGCCTGGGGCGGGCGGCAGAAGTTTTTGTGGTGGATTCGCAGAGTTGCGATCGCAGCGTTGACATCGCCGCCGCCGCCGGGGCCAAGGTGGTGCAGTTTGAGTTCAACGGCCAATGGCCCAAAAAGAAAAACTGGGCCTTAGACAACCTCCCCTTCAGCCACGAGTGGGTGCTGATTGTCGACTCCGACGAGCGCATTCCCCCCGATCTGTGGGACGACATTGAAGCCGCCATTCAGCAGCCTGGGGTTGATGGCTACTACCTGAATCGCCGCGTCTTCTTCTTGGGCACCTGGATTCGCCACGGCGGCAAGTACCCCGACTGGAACCTGCGCCTGTTTCGCCACGCCAAAGGCCGCTACGAAAACCTGCAAACCGCTGAAATTCCCAACACGGGCGACAACGAGGTGCACGAGCACGTGATGATCGAGGGGGCCGTGGGCTACCTGAAGCACGATATGCTCCACGAAGACTTTCGTGACTTATACCACTGGCTGGCCCGCCACAACCGCTACTCAAATTGGGAGGCCAAGGTCTACTACAACCTGCTCACCGGCATGGATGACGGCGGCACCATAGGCGCCAATTTGTTTGGCGACGCGGTGCAGCGCAAGCGGTTTTTGAAGAAAATTTGGGTGCGGCTGCCCTGCAAGCCGCTGCTGCGGTTTGTGCTGTTTTATATTGTGCGGCTGGGCTTTTTAGACGGCCAAGCGGGCTATATCTACGGGCGGCTGCTGAGTCAGTATGAGTATCAGATTGGGGTCAAGCTATTCGAGCTGCGGCGGTTTGGTGGACAGCTGAATGTTACCCCCAGCGAAACGGTAACGCTGTCTCAGTCAGCGGTGCAGCCGACCATTGTTTCGGTAGAATCATCCCCTTAAGCCCTCTCGATCGCCGCTGATGATGACCAATCCGCCCCATGAGCCCGATCGCTTTGCAGAACCCGGCGGGAAGCGCCCCTGGGTACAGCTAGATACCTACGACCAGTCAGGGTACGAACCGGGGCGCTCTAAGGTAATGATTTTGCTGTGGTGGCTGCTGCAGGCGGTGCTCTTTCCGCTGACGCCCCACGCTTCCCATGGG
>JBARVK010000424.1:0-4139 GCA_049646225.1 Nodosilinea sp. | reverse complement strand
TCTGGATGCTGCCGCTGCTCTATCTGCGGCCCGATTTCGATGGCTATCTGTATGCAGAAGATCCTACAACTAAGGGTCGGGACCTAGACGACTTTGATCGCGAAGACCTCGTCGAGGCCGCCCTGCTGCTGCCCGACTACAGCACCGACCCTGAAATCGCTGGCCTGGCCGCAGAACTGCTGATCCGTCAGGCCGGCGATTCCGGTCTGGATGCTCCTTCCGAGTCGGTTCCCAAACGCCTAGGGACTCGTTCCAGCGATAGTACGGCCCCTCTCTACGACTGGCTTCAGGACTCGGAGACACCCGAAGATGGGGCCAACGCCACTGTCGCCAATCTGGTGCAGCAACTCTCTCAACCATCGACTAATTCTAGTAGTGATTCGAGGTCGGCTTTAGGGGGCGATCGCCCTCTGGCTGCCGACCCCACCGAAGACCTGCGGCCTCAGCCAGCCGCTAACCCCAGGGAGGATCAGTCGATCCTGTCGTCGTCCGCCCGCCCCTCCTCCGTATCCATGACTGAGCCGACCCGCCCGGCTCAGCTCAAGACCTTGCAGCGTCGCTGGTCTATGCCCGACAATCGTCTGGTATGGGGCAGCTTGAGCCTGGCTGGGCTAGGTGCTGTGCTGGGGTTAGCGATCATCACCCTGTCGATGCTCGATCGGTCTACTCCGTCACCAATTGCGGCTGTGGCTCCCGTTTCCAATGGTGATGCGGTCACTGACCCCATCACTGACACGGCCCTGCTGACCAGTGCCATCAATGCCCTGACCCTCGATCGCACCGCTACCGCCCGCACCCTGATTGAGCAGATGCTCGACCGCACTGAGCTGACCACCGCTGCATCAGCCTTGGCCACCGCCTCTGAGCCGCAGCAGCAAGACCCCGATATAGCCTACGTGCGCGGTCGTTTGGCCTGGCAGCAAATGATCGGTGACCCGGCCCTTGGCACCAGCCCAAACGACGCCCTACGGGCCTGGCTGATGGCGGTCGAAAGCCGCCGCGATTTCCTTGAAGCCTGGGTTGCTCTGGGATTTGCCCACTATGCCCTGGGCGACTCTAGCCAGGCCATTGACGCCTGGGAACGAGCGATCGCCCTTGACCAAGCCCAGCGCCGCGATATCGACCCAGAGGCCGACATCCAGGTCGCCAACCCTATTACCGTCAACGCCTATGCTGGCCTCGCGATGGCTTACCAAAACGAAAGCGATATGACCATCGTGGTTGGGGAGCGATCGCCCATTCAGCAGCAGGCTTCAAGTTATTACCTACAAGCCCTGACCCTGGATCCGGCGCTCGTTAATCCCACGACTCTGGCCCTGCACTGGCTGTGGTCCCCGGCGCTGATTGACGATTGGCAAACCACCCTCACCCAGCTAGCCGTAGGCAGCGCCAATAATCTACCTAACGACGCTAACTGAATGCCTTCGCAGGCTAAAACAGAGTGCTAGCATTAATAAACCATTGAGAAGCGCCCATGCCCCGCACCCTAGCACTAGTTGCCCACCCCACCCAGGTAGACGCTCTTTTAGATTGGCTCTCGAAACACCAGGGAGTGCTAACCCACTTTCAGATCATGGCGTCGGCTGACATTGCTGAGGGCATCGGGCAGGGCTGGGATCTCAATACGATTGAGTTGGTCACGCTCAAAGCGGCTAGCCAGGGCGGCGATATTGAGCTAGCCGCCCATATCGTGGCTGGCGATGTGGCTGGGGTGATTTTCTTTACCGACCCAGAGGCGATCGACACCGCCTTTCCTAGTCTGGCGCTGGTGCTGCGAGCCTGCCAGATTAAAGGCATTGCCATTGCCCTCAACGACGTATCGGCCACGCTGCTGCTGCGGGGCATTGCCGAAAGCCAGATTGCCTACCTGATCTTTAACCCCGTGGCTGGGCAAGGCGACCCCAACGCTGACCTCGCCTTGATTAAAGAGGTCTTAGAGCCTCAGATCATGGTTAACGTGACCATGACTCAGCCAGAGATCGATCCAGCCGATCAGGCCCGCGACATTATCGAGCATATTCTCTCTAAGAACGAGCACGACATGGGCCGCAGTCTGATTATCGCCTCCGGTGGCGACGGCACCGTATCGGCAGTGGCCGGTGCCACCATAGGCACCGGTATTTCCCTGGGCGTTATTCCCCGAGGTACGGCCAATGCGTTTTCGGTCGGCCTGAATATACCGACTAACCTGAGGGCCGCCTGCGAAACCATTTTAGCCGGCAACACCCACGTCATCGACGCCGCCCGCTGTAACGATATTCCAATGATTTTGCTGGCCGGAGTTGGGTTTGAAGCGGGCATGGTTGATGGGGCCAGCCGCCAGCTTAAAAACGAGCTGGGTAACTTGGCCTACGTGCTCTCTGGGGTGCGGCAGCTCGCTTCCGCCGAACCTTTTACAGCCACCCTCGAAATTGAAGGCGAAGTGACAACGGTGACCACCAACGCTATCACCGTAGCGAATGTGGCTCCGCCCACCTCCGTTCTGGCCCAGGGGCTAGGAGAAGTCATTCCCGATGATGGCCTGCTAGAGGTGACCATTTCTACCAGCACCACCCGACTCCAGGGTATTAATGCCCTGGCCTCCCTGATGGCCGCTGCCGCCTGGGGCAACCCCACCCAGCGCGACGACATCACCTGCCTGCGCACCAAGAGCCTTAAAATCACCACTGACCCACCGCAAAAACTGGTTATTGATGGCGAAATTTTAGAAGCTAACCCCATGCTGTTTGAGTGCTTACCCCAGGCGCTAACGGTGTTTGCGCCGCTGAAGACGGTTTAGCTCAGCCCCGCAGCGCCGTGGCAATGCTCAGGTATAGCCCTCAGATCATCGGTTAGGGCAAGTTGTGCAGTGCGCTGAAGCGATAGCTATACGCGTAAGAATGTACGGTAGGCTGAAATAAAATTTAGGCCCTGCTCGCTGTAACACTCTGCGTTTTAGCTCTGCCGAGATTACCGTCCTGCACCGGAGGCTATAGACTTGTGCTGTCTCAAACTCACGAGCTGTGGTGTCGCTCGGGCCGATACTCTCGCAGCCAGCAGCGTTCCAAGAAGCGAATCTGATGCAAGTACCAAAACCGCCAGGGATTGTAGACGGTTTTATAGCTGCGACAAAAAACGGGTTGATATAGATAAGGCAAGAGGGGAAACCGCATGGTTCTGAATAGGTTTGATAAATAGTGACGAAGCTGGGATAGCATTCGCTCAATGGCTTGTTCGAGGGGCAATACAGCCTTTGAAGCAGGCTGCTTATTCAGTATAGGCAGATGAAAAAAGAGACCCAACATTGGGTCTCTCAGATGGAAAGATATTTAATATTCGATCACAGAATTTATACTGCGACCGAATAAATATGTACGTTGTAGGGATGCCAATGCGGCAGCTGTTTGCTAAACACCTAAAAAGTATGGAGCTGACGGGAGTCGAACCCGTGTCCGCTCTGAGTATTAACACACCACTCATTCACAGGCTTAGCCCGTCTAACCCTCGGGGCAGGAACCGCCACTTATCCCGGACGGCGGGATTCTCTGGCTAAGTCTTTGTCAATGGATCCACCAGAGAAGATACATTGACGCATCCGTTGGGGTTTGTCCATAGCTCTTAACGGAGTCAAACTATGAACGCTCGCTAACTAAGTTAGATCCAAACTAGGTTTAGATTAAGCGGCAACAGGTGCAGCTTTACGAGCAAAAGGAACGATAGTGTTCGCAGTTACGTTTGTTTTGAGCCTTGATTTGCGAGAGTAGACTCCCTCTCGGCCTGTATCACAGCGTGACTTTCGTCAAAACGTCGAAACCGTTACAGCCCCCTAAATTTGAACTTATATCAATTATAGATCACTGCGATTATAGATCACGGGTATGGGTACGGTATTTCCTGAGGGCAATCGTCCGTGCCCTATCTGGAGAACCCAGGAGCCTGCTGTCGCTACAAGATCGCCCGTCTGTTAACGCTGGAGCCGCAGCTACCGCCGCCTCGGGGCGGTAGAAATCCCTTATGGCGACAATAACCTTTCGTAAACTCGATGGGGTAGTCATCAAAGTATAATATTTACTTAATAGTCTTGTTCGTGGCGGAGGTTGCCCGTGGCAGCATGCGCCGAGGCAGGCTCTAGATTATTAACGTCTTTTCATAGTTATCCC
>JBARVK010000423.1:0-7309 GCA_049646225.1 Nodosilinea sp. | reverse complement strand
CGGGTGGCTAATAATCGACTCTGAGGCCTTGCCAAAAATTTACTCAGGAATCACTACAGATCTAGCAGGCGATTGACAAACTCGGCTTCTAGGGACTTGGCCTGCAGCGATCGTGCAATTCGTAGGCCCCGCTCGAACGATTGCTCCGCTAGGGCCAGGTCACCGACTTTGAGGTAGTAGTCGCCCAGCCAGCGGTAGGTGAGGGCCGTTTGCCGATTGGCCGGAGTAACCCCAAGGGTCAGGGCACTGCGCTGATCGAGGTACTGCTTGGCAATAGCCAGTTCGTCGCGGTCGAGGTAAAGGCCCAATAGGCCGTCCAGCGCCCGAATTTGTAGAGCACTGTTGCCCGACTCGACCCCCGCTCGTAGCCCCACCCGGTAAGCTCCGATCGCGTTCAGCTCGCGGCCTAGGGCGGCATAAACATCTCCTAAACTATTTGAGGAGTGGGCTTCGCCCAGGTAGTCGCTAGCTAGAGCACGGTAGTTAGCTGCCGCCTCTAGGAGGCGCAGGGCCACCGCCAGATCGCCGCGCTGGGTGGCCACCTGCCCCAAATTGCTCAGCGACAGCCCAATGGCCCGTGGGTCGCTGGTGGTGCGGGCCAGCTGCAGAGCTTCCTCAAAATGAGCCTGTCCCTCCAGCAGTCGGCCCTGGTTCACGTAGAGATTGCCCAGGTTATTGAGGCCATAGACCTGACCCAGCAGATCGTCGTTATCGCGGGCCGTACCAATCCGCAATACTAGGGCACGCTCGGCCTCTGGATACTGGCCCAGGGTCGCAAAGGCTGCTCCCATCGACCCGTAGGCCTGCCCGGCCGCTTGACTGTCGCCTAGCAGAAAATAAATCTCAGCCGCCTCGGCCCACGAGTCTACAGCCTGGGATAGATCTCCCTCGCTCAGCTGTTGGTTGCCCAACTGCATCCAGCCATCGGCAACATCACGCGATGGCCCCTGAGTAGCGTCGATGGGGCGAATGTCGAGCTGCTCTTCTAAACTAGCGGCGGCAACAGACAAATTTAGCCCTGGCAGTAAAACTAGAGCCAACGCTCCCAGGCCCAATAGACAGTTGTGCTTCATCACTGTTACATCCCCAGACATAGTTTTCCTGGGTGTCCCCAGTGCTGCTCTAACCGCTTCGCCAACGCTTTTAGCTAAAGTGCCGCTAATGCTATCAGGCAGCTAGTTGACCCATTCGCTTCCCGGTTCTCCACCCGCGCTCACCAGGTCAACATCTCCCAGCCCCGACTCGTCAAGATCGGGTACGGTTAGCAGGTTGTCGAGGTCATCGGGCAGCGGCTCAGGCCGCAGCGACCCGCCGTCTAGGTAAATCTGGCGAATGTCCTCCGGCAGAGCGGCTTCTAAATGCTGAAAAGCCTGCCCCAGTTTATGGCGCACCGCCGCTGCCGTCAGCGTTTCGCCCTCGGCTTGCAGATAGGCCGCAATGCGGTTTTCACTCCAGCGGAACGTGAGGGCCATTACAGCCACCAGTCGCTCTACCGGCGGCAGGCGATCGAGGGCTTGCTCGACGTAGCACCAGAAGGGCGGGGTCGCCTGCTCTAAAGAATAGTGAATCGACTCGACCTCGGGCACGACCGCCTGGTTGATGCACAGAGCGGTGATATTAATCAGCCAGTTTTGGAGGGTAAAGGCACCTGGCCCCTCACCCGCCACAGCCTCTGGACATTCAACACCGCCCAGCTCGTGGAGAATGTGCCGCCAGGTCAGCGCAAACAGGTACTCAGCCTGCACAGGCGATCGCGCCGAGTGGCGAATCAGACTATAGACCATGGGGCTATAGCGGCAAAAAATAGCGGTAAAGTAGCGCCCAGCGTCGCCGTGACGCTGAAATAGCTGAACTAGCTCGCGATCGCTCAGGTGGTGCAGCCCCTGCACCAGCCGATGGTCGCACTCAGGAAAGTTGGGAATATGCGCTGTGCTAGCCATGGGTTAAGCCGTGAAAACTATTCGCTACTGTCCCCAACTACCGTCGCTGGGCAAAGGCCTGCCGATCGAGTCAGCGGCTAAATCAGCCTCTAATATACCTACCGTGGCGATTTTAGCGACTTAATTTTTTAAAAATTGAGTCAATCTTGCAAAGTTTTAACGATATAGGACCGCTTTAGCTCTAAGGGCTTAGCCCTATGCTTTTAGTATGGTGCCAGCGCGGCGGCGATCGCCGCCGCCGCCGTCCACAATATAGTCGTTCCCAGCCCAAAGCCGCTCCCAAACCACAAAAGTTTATTGCAAAATTGATACACTAGGGCTGGCAAGCCCTGTGGCCGTCTTTGGGTACGTCGCCAACTGCCGTTTTATTACCTCCTGTGTGGGCCTATGCTGGTTAACCTATCTCTGAGCGCCCCCCCGGTAGCAGCCCTGCTAGGGTTACCCCTCGACAGCATCATGTCGACCCAGGGCGTCATGGTCATGCTGCTGGTGGCCTACGCCGGTGCCATGTGGATGTTTTTGAAAAGTGCTCCCAAGGTCTACACCGTTATGGTGTCTGACCTGGAGGTAGCCCGACACTTCTACGAGGGCATGCTTAGCCTGCCCGCTGCCGAAGTACCGCTGCACTACTACTACAACTACGAGCAAACCATGGGTACTGCTGGGCTCGACCCCATGTACCTGGGCGGGGCCACCAGCTTCGCCAACCAGGGTGCGCTGAGTAGCCCCGAAGGGCTCTGGTACCAGCTGCGCAAAAATACCCAGCTACACATCGTCAGTGGAGCTAGCTTGGGCCACCGCAACCAGCAGCGCCACGTCTGCTTCGACCATAATTGTCTAGAGTACATTTTGATGCGGGTGCAGTTGAGCGGTGTGCAGCACAAAATCCGCAATGAAAAGCCCCTAAACTTTTTGGTCAAAGACTACGACAATCAGGTGATTGAGCTGGCCGAGATCGACGACTAGCGCTAGACCGCTCTCTGAATCTGACGTAATACCCTATGGCTGGCACTGACTCGGGGGCGTAGCCAAACTACTTTCGGTGCGATCGCCCAAGAAAATTGGATGGTAAGGCGATGCCGTAGTATTCATCGGGGTGCATCCAGTCTTGTAAGTCTAGAGGTGAGACGCTTTTCAAAGCCCTTGATTCTCATAGGTTTAATGACTACGCATTTGTACTTATTGTAAAACTGGAAGGCACCCATTCCTCGGGGCTAGAAAGACCCGACGACGATGGAACATTAGCCATGCTAGGCAACTCACTGACCCATCAAAACAAGGGTATTGTGGCATCGATAGCGGCCCCAAAAAACGTATCGTTAAACCGTACCCGAGGCTCTGACGATCGCCCAAAGCTGACCCCGCCGTAGAGGTTCAGCCGCACACTGGGGCTGAGCCGGTACACCACCTGTCCCAGCACCTGTTGAAAGGTGTCATAGCGGGGCTGGGCCGTGTAGTCGATTAAGTTGAGTTGGTAGCTCAAGCCCAGCTGAATGGCCGGGGTAATGTCGTAGCCCAGATAGGTTCCCGCTGACTGCAAAATGCGGCTGAAATCGGTAACCGTACCGCTGCTGCTAGACTCAGCATCGTTGAACTGGACCAGATAGTAGGAGTCGAGGGCCAGTTTGGGGGTGATCGGGTCACGGCGGCCTAGAGTTAGGCCTAAAGCCGCATTTTTGAAAAATCGTCCTCGATTGCCCCCTGGTCGATAGAGCTCTTGATAGGTAGCGATCAGCTGCCCATAGCTGCGAGGGCTGAGCCCCTGGCGCAGGCCTACCCGAAACCGCAAATCGTCGTAGTTGAGCGCTGCCTGAGCACTATACCGCTGTAGCCCTAGGTCGGCAGTGGCGATGAAGGCAGTTCGAGGCCCTAGGGCAGGGTAGACACCGAAGCCGATGGAGGGGCGCAGGAAGGTATCGCTGGTTAGCCCGCCAACGTCGTTGACGGCAAGCAGAATGTTGTCGCTGCTGGCAATCGCCAGACGAGCTGAAAAAAAACCAATTTGGGCTGGAGGCTGGGCCGTCTGGGTCGGCAGCTGAGGCTGATCGCGAATGCGCAAAATACCCAGGTCGTTATCTTCGAGCAAGCTTCGCAGCTGAATGACTCCCAGTTCAGGGTCCTGAGGCAGGGGTTGGGTGTCGTCATCGGCCTGCGCCAGCTCAGCCGGGCCAGGACCTGGCAAGACAGGTAATCGATCGGGCTGGGACGGAGCAGCCAGGGCAGCAGCCGTGGTCAGGTAGGCGCTAGGGGCGGGCACGGGGTCAGGCTCTGCCGCGATCGCAGGATCCACTGATGGCGAGCTCGCGACCGTGGCTACCTCGGGAGCTATTTGGCTCGACGGCTCCTCCGATGCAGCAGTGCTAGCCGGGTTTACTGTCGAGGCTTCTCGATTGACAACACCGACTGTCTCGGCCTGGGCTGCGATCGCCTGCCGAGCCTTTAAATCAGCTACATTGCTGCTCTGATCAGACCAGGCCGAGCTTGGCAGTACTCCAAAGGAGAGCAGACCAAAACTCGCCAGCGCCAGTTGAAAGGGGATATGCCGCTTAACCAATGGAGCCTGCCTAAGTGAAACGTAGATTGTGCTGTCACCAGAAGAATCACTGACATCACTAAAGATTCCTGAAAGAAACACCTGTATTCACAAAATATTTAATTTGTGGAGGCACAAGATTTATGAACCAGAGCAAAACACCTTTGCCCGCCCCTTACCATGGAGTTATATATGTCAGTGTCCTCAGTTAAGTGTCCCCGGTGGTACTGCCTCCCTCCAGCTAAGGGTGTTACCCCTGAGGGCGTTACCCCTAGAGTGATACTGCCGTTGTTAGGGTACTCTACCCGTACTCACTTAACTATTTGAAGACTTGATTATTCAAGTGCAAGAATCCTTAGACCGCATCTACCTCAAGGCTACAGGCCTGCTGTAAATTCGTGGTCACTCTATCGCTATGGTTTCCCTTCCTGATCATATTTTGACGATGCTGCTGGCGGTGGTCGGCAGCAGCATCGCGATCGTCGCCCCGGCCCAGGCTGAAGTGCCCTGGGTCTGGGCCAAGTTGAGCATCAGCACCAACCAAGTTAGCCTACTGTCTGCCAGCGGTGGGTCGCGTCCCGCCTCCGTCGCCGACTGCTTTCGCCAGGGCGAAACCCTCAATACCAGCGCCATGTCTAAGGCCGAGGTGCTGTTTAACGATGGGTCTTTGACCCGACTTGGTGAACAGGCCAGCCTTCGCTTTTGGCCCGCCACCCGCAGCTTATACCTCAACCACGGGACTGCTGCGGTCTTTGTGCCGCCCGAGCGAGGGCGCACTCTCCTTCAAACCGCCAACGCTACCGTGGGGCTTAATAGTACGGCTGTAGTGGTGCGCTATGTCCCCTCCCGGGATCTAACCCTGGTGATGGCACTGGCCACTGCCCCCACCGGCCCAGTACTTGTAACCAGCAGCAGCACCGGGCAAGAATTTGCCCTCTACGGCGGTCAAATGGCTTTTGTTAGCGGGGCAAATCTGCAAATTGTTGAATTCGATCTGCTGGAGTTTTACCAGACTAGTGACCTAATGGCTGGGCTACAACTGGGCGACCCTACCTATAGCCCCCCCAGCGACGAACCCCTGGCCGCCCTGCGGCCCAATTTGCTAGAGGCCCTAGACCAGCAGATGCCCTTTGGACAAGAAGACGCGATTTTAGATCCTGCCCTGATTACCGATGTTGCCCCTGTGGTTAGTACTCAAAGTCGAGAGATACCTCCCTTAGCCCCCCTGTCGCCTGTCGAAGAACTGCGGCGCTACAGCGATGCTCCCCCTGGCGTAGTCAATCCTCTGCCGGAGATACCGGCTACCCAACCCCCCGCTGAACCTCCCCCCATTGAACCTCCCACTGGCACTCTGCCTAGTGACTCCTGATGCGGTGGAGCACTACTTTAGCCCAGCCAATTGTTTCGACCCCGGAGAATATACTGCATTGATTTGGTAGCCGCCAGATAGCTCAGTACTCACGACTAGGACACCTTCAGGCGCAGTGTCGTTTCAGCCAGACCAACACTAAGCGCCCCCTATGAACCTTGACTAAACTACACCGTTCAGTTAAATTTAGGGCAATTAGCTGCCTCTATTTATGACTGCTCAATCGATTCAACCCTGGAAAAAACCAGGATTTTGGCTATTAATGGTGGCCCTGCTGATGGTTGGGCTTGGCGCCACGCTAGTGGTGCGCAACGTACTGCAAGCCCGTCAGGACGCCCAAGTGCAGGCTGAGCTACCGCCGCCCCGTCAGGTCAAGGTAGTGGCCTTGGGTCGGGTCGAACCGGTGAGTCAGGTCATTGAGGTCGCTACAGCAGAGTCGGGCCGCATAGATCGTCTGCAGGTACAGGAGGGTGATCGAGTAGAGCAGGGGCAGGTTTTGGCTTACCTCGATATCTATGATGTGCGCCAAGCCGAGCGCGATGTAGCCGCCAGCCAGCTGGCCGAAGCCCGGGCCCGGCTTGAGGCCGAAACTGCTCTGGGTAGATCTCAAGTCGAAGAGGCCAATACTCGCGTTGCCCAGATTGATGAACCGCAGCAGGCCGCGATCGCGGCCCAGCAGGCCGCGATCCAAAGTCTTCAGGCCGAGCTTGATGTCGCCGAAATTGACCTGACCCGATTTCAGCAGCTGAACGAATCGGGGGCAATCTCTCGCCAAGAACTGGACCGGCAGCGGGCCACTGTCGATCGGCTGCGTGCCGATCTAGCCAATGCTACCGCTACCCGGCAGCGGCTTGAGGAAGCTCGTATTAACGACATAAAAAATGCCCAGGCGCAGGTCGCCTCGGCTCAGGCTGCTACCACCCGGGCTCAGGTTGCCAGCCAGGTCGACTCTGCTGCCCAAAGCTTGGCTCTGGCTGAGGCCCAGCTCTCCCGCACGATCATTCGAGCCCCCCAGTCCGGGCAGGTGCTCGACATCTATGCCTATCCTGGCGAGGCGGTATCATCCAATGATGGCCCTATTTTGGCCTTGGGCGATACCAACCAGATGGTGGTAGTGGCCGAAGTCTACGAAACCGACATCGGCCTGGTTGAGGTGGGCCAGCCCGTCACCATTACGAGCCGCAACGGGGCCTTTAACGAAACGCTAACGGGTACCGTGAGTGAGATTGGCCTGCAAATTGCTAAAAACGATGTGCTCGACGACGACCCTGCCGCCAACGCCGATGCCCGCGTAGTGGAGGTACGGGTACAGGTCGATCAGAGCGCAGCGGTAGCTAGCCTCACCAACCTTCAGGTGGACGTAGCAATTGATATTGAGTCGTAAGGGCTATGAAACCCTTGTCCCTACTCCGCATTCCCCTAGCCTGGTACAACCTGCGCCACGATCGCCCTCGCCTGCTAGTGGCC
>JBARVK010000422.1:0-6339 GCA_049646225.1 Nodosilinea sp. | reverse complement strand
GCAGGAAACCCTATACCTCAATACCGATCGCGCCTACTCCTACAATCTCACTGTCGAGCAGGGGGTTACGGTAAACGGGCTGTATTTGCCCCCTGGTGCCGAAATTCAGGGGCAGTACTTGCCGACTGAGGGCGGACTGCGCTACGACGCTAGTTCTGTAATTGTGGATGGACGCAGCTATCCGCTGAATGCGTCGTCAGGGGTGATCGAAGACATTAAGGACCCCCGTGACACGACCGCTGGATCGATTGCTGAAGATGCTGGTATTGGTGCTGCCGGAGGCCTGGTTTTGGGCGAAATCTTGGGTGATGCTGGCCTAGGTGCCATCGTTGGCGGTGCTGCCGCTGGTGCCGTAACCGGCAATGTCACCGCCGATCGCGTTGTTGTCGTCGAGCCCAACGAGCCCATAAGCCTGTATTTCTAGGCCGTCATTCAGGGGCGATCGCGGAGTGTAGTTGTGGCTCATTTGGCTTAACTGTACTCCGTGGAGCCACCCGGCACAGCTATGCCTTCCAACCACTACCGCCGGTAGACGTCTACTTCCTTCGACTGATGGACGGCGAAGGACAGATATCTCTCTAACAATGAGATCAGAACACTAAAGGAGACTCTAAATATTATGTCTACAGTACTTAAAACTAACCCTCTGCATCGGGGCCTGTCGCTCTTAGGCAATAGCCTGCTGCTGCTGTCGGTGCTGAGTATGGCTAAAGCGAACGCCCAAACCGCGCCCACCGCTCAGCCCTATGAGCCTGCCTACACTGATGCCCCTACTGAAACCCTGCCGCCGCTGCGCACTCGTCTGATGCCAATGGGATCGATCGCCCCCGTTCAGGGAGAGGTCACCGTCACTCTGCGCAATATGGGGCCATCTGAAATTACCTACGAGGCGATCGCAGCTACCGAGCCGCGCACCCTGGCTAGCGGCGAAGAAGTGGTTCTATCGGGTCTCAGCGCTCCCACTACGATTGCGTTTTATGAGAAAGATGGTGGGTTGACTCAGGCTACTATTGCCGATCTTTCCTCCCGGGATAATGCCTTTACGGTGGAATTTAACCAGGCCCCTACCCTGTCGGAGGACGATAATTCGATCGTTCTGCTGGAATCGGGCAGCATCTTTTTGATGTAGTCCTGAGACTGAACTGCCCAGTCTTGCCGATGGACAGTTGAATTAGCTGAACTGTGCCCAGGTGTCTTTGTGCCTTTCCCTGAAAGATCCTCAGGAGCTTCCAAGGAAGACTTTTGGTGTTTGCGTTGAGGTGATTCGCTCAGCAGGATTGGGCAACGGAGTGCGGTGATTATTCCGTTTATCCTATGGGCACAGTCGCAGCGGATTACTGCCCTCTGCCGATCGCCTCTGACCGCAGCTCCGCCATAACGATGTTGATCGAACCGTCTGCCCAGGCTTACTCACCACGGGGTGGATAGGACGATCGGCGCCTACCCAAAACGGTTTTTTTAAGCCGCTATTCTCAGGGTCAGCGGGCTGTTTTGTCTCCAGGGCTGAATCAGCAAAAGTCTTACTTTGGGTAGAGAGACAGAATCGGTTGAAGAGCCCGAATCTTAATACAACAGATGTGAATCTGAGACTAATCCCCTACGCAACCTCCGCAGCCAGGTCCCCAGCGACCTGGCTCTCTCTATGTTAGGCAGTACTATGGCGCTTTTCCTGGTAGAACCGGTTTCAGAAACGTTGCGAGAACCCATCACAACCTTTGTGCTGCTGCTGGCGATCGTGCTGATCACGCCGCCCCTGTTTGAGCGACTCAGGCTGCCCGGACTGGTCGGGCTGATTATGGCCGGGGTGTTATTCGGCGGCAGCGGCCTGGGCTGGCTGAGTGCCGATGCCGAGGTGATGTCGCTGTTCTCGGAGATCGGCAAAATTTATCTCATGTTTGTGGCCGGTCTCGAAATCGACATGGCCCTGTTTCAACGCACCCGCGATCGCTCCCTGGCCTTTGGCATGCTGACCTTTGCGATTCCCCTGCTGGGCGGCATTGCGATCGGGCTGCTGTTTAACTTTGGCTGGCTGGCGGCGGTATTAATTGGCTCGCTGCTGGCCTCTCACACGCTGCTGGCTTACCCTATCGTGCAGCGGCTGGGCATTGTGGGTAATGAAGCGGTCACCGTCACCGTGGGGGCAACGATCTTTACCGACATTGGCTCACTGCTGGTGCTGGCCATCTGTCTGGGGGTTAACCAGGGAGACTTTTCGGCGCTCAAGTTGGCCACCTTGCTGGGTTCGCTGACTCTGTACGCGATCGCGGTGCTGGTGGGTCTCAAACAGCTCAGCAAGCTGTTCTTTCGCCGCACGGGAAAAGACGAGGGTAACCAGTTTTTGTTTGTCATGCTGGCGGTGTTTCTCTGTGCGCTGGTTGCCCAGCTGATTGGAGTCGAAAACATCATCGGAGCCTTTTTGGCGGGGCTGGCCATCAATAGCGTGATTGGCGATGGCCCAGTCAAAGAAAAAACCGAGTTTTTGGGCAGCGTTTTATTTATTCCGATGTTTTTTGTGGCCATGGGGCTGCTGCTCGACCTGCAAGCATTTGGCGACATTTTGCGCTCGATTGAGCTACCGCTGTTGATTGTCGGCGTACTGCTGCTGACCAAGGGGCTGGCCTCGTTTGGGGCCCGCTTGCTCTACGGCTACAGCTGGCCTGAAACCCTGACCATGTGGTCGCTGTCGATTCCGCAGGTGGCGGCTACGCTGGCGGCGGCGCTGGTGGGTTACGAAGCCGAGATCATTAGCTCGGAGGTGTTTAACAGCGTTATTTTGCTGATGCTAGTGACGGCTATTTTGGGGCCGCTGGTCACTGCGCAATCGGGCAAACAGCTGATCGAAGAGGATGCGCTCACCGAAACCGAGGTGCTTACCTGGCTACCTCCGCCCAGCGACATTCCCGAGTCGTGTGCGATCGTGGTGCCGGTCTATAACCCCAATACCGAGCAGTGGCTAATTGAGCTGGCGGCCGCCGTGGCCCGCTACGAAAACGGGCGCATTATTC
Organism: Nodosilinea sp.; assembly: GCA_049646225.1. Taxonomy (GTDB): domain Bacteria; phylum Cyanobacteriota; class Cyanobacteriia; order Phormidesmidales; family Phormidesmidaceae; genus Nodosilinea. The sequence continues at coordinate 3,334 of JBARVK010000422.1, read as the reverse complement.
CCCTGGCGGTGGCCCTGGCGCAGCCCCAGATGGATTCGCCGCAGCTGGCTCGGGCGGTGGCCCACAGTCGTCAACGGCTGGAGGCCGCCGAGGCGATTAGTGCCAGCCTGGAGGCTGAGATTGAGCCGCGCTTGAGAATTGAGTACAACGTGGCCCAGGCTATTTCTCACCTCAGCCGAGAGGAAAATGCCAACCTGATTTTGCTGGGCATGGGGGCGCGGCAGCGATTGCGGGGAAGGCTGTTTAGCAACATTCAGGACGAGATTCTGTGGTCGGCCCACTGCCCGGTGGTGGTGGCCCGCCTGCTGGAGTCGCCCAGCGCCTGCAAGACCATCTTGCTGCCGATTGAGACCCTGTCGCCGCTGGTGCTGCGCACCCTGCGGTTTGCCCAGGTGCTGGCCAGCGGCAACCAGGCCAAAATTACCCTGCTTCACGTGCACAGCCCGCGGGCCTCAGACATCCAGCGCAACCGCCTGACCAAACAGCTTGAGCTACTGGTCAAGCGGCTGCCTAAGGCCAGTGCCGAGATCGAGATTCGCCTAGTCGCAGGGGACAATGTGGTGTCTACCATCGCCAAAACGGCGTCCCAGTACGATCTGGTCATGCTGCGTCTGCAGCGCCGCCGGGTTGGCAACGGGCTGTCGGTAGGGGCCAGCACCACGCCCCTGGTCGATCAGCTGACGGGCTCGGTCATTCTGGTCGGTGAGCCGCATCCCCAACGCCAGGATCGCCCGATCCGCCGCGATCGCCCTATTTTCAGGCTGGGCTCTAAACCCTCCACCGCAGGCTAGTACTCGAAGGCTAAACTATACCTCCCGTTCTGGCTCGCCTGAACCCTAGCCCCCTAGGGTTCAGGGATGGTCCCTAAACGTCTGCCATTCCCTACTTATTGGGTCGTGAGCAGGCGACGTTCCCCGGCTGGGTCAGGTTGCAGAGGTCCAGCGCACAATCAGCTCTTTGAGATGATCAATATCCAGGGGTTTGCTGATGTAGTCATCCATCCCCACCTGCAGACAGCGCTGGCGGTTCTCTTCACCCGCGTGAGCCGTCAGGCCAATCACCGGAATGTGGTGCTGGTCTGCTTCGCGCTGGCGCAGCTGCTGAGTCGCCTCATAGCCATCTATGACCGGCATCTGGCAGTCCATCAGCACCAGATCAAACGAGTCTGCGGCGAGCTTGTCGAGGACCTCCTGACCATTGACGGCAAAGACCGTTTTACAGTTGACGTCATCCAGAATGGTGGCGATCAGTTCGCGGTTATCGGAATTGTCTTCGGCCACCAATATGGTGAGGTTGGCCAACGGGTTTTCAGCCGCCATTTCTAAATCGCTCCCCGCTACTCGTTGTTCACTCGCGATCGCCGCCCGATTGCCCACCTCAGCGGCGGATACCTGTAGCGGCACCGTAAACCAAAAGACAGACCCTTGGCCCAAGACGCTCTCTAAGCCAATTTGACCGCCCATTAACTCTACAATACGACGACAGATGGCCAAACCTAGCCCCGTACCGCCGTATTGTCGGGTGGTCGAACCATCTGCCTGGGTAAAGGGCTGAAATAAATCTGCCTGCTGGTCGGCGGCAATGCCCAACCCCGTGTCGGCTACAGCAAAACGCAGCCAGAGAATTGACCTATCAGACTCATGCTTGGGCTGGTCGCGCCTCCGCTGAACCTCCGGCTCCGCAGGGCTCACCGAAACGGTGATTGAACCCGCACTGGTGAACTTGAGCGCATTGCTAAGCAAATTGCTCAGCACCTGCTGCAGTCGAAAATCGTCGCCAATCACCTGCTTTGGCAGAGTTTCATCCACCTCAGTGCGCAGCAGGAGATGTTTTTTCTGGGTTTGAAGATCAAATGTGTCTCGCAGGACGCCCATCAATTGAGTCAAGCTGAACGATCGCTGTTCCAATTGCAGACGTCGAGACTTGATTCTAGCCAGGTCGAGAATATCGTTGACCAGGCTCAAAAGCTGTTCGCTATTGTTTTTAAGCATCTGTAGTAGCCTGCCGTGGCTATCGGCCACTTCAGAGCGCATCAGCTGCTGCACCCCCAAAATAGAGTTAAGCGGGGTGCGCAGTTCGTGACTGATATTCGACAAAAACTCGCTCTTGGCCTGGTTGGCGGCATCGGCGGTTTGGGCCACCGCGATCGCATCTTCTAAAGCCTGATTTTGCTCAAGCAGCCGGGCTTCGCTGCGGCGCAGCTCGGCTTCGACTTCGACCCGCTGGGTCACCTCTACCACCATTAGGCCAATCCCTCGTCTTCCCGATTCAAAATCCACCGGGTAGCAGCTCGCCAGCCAGGTTTGCTCTCGATGGGGCGATTGAGACGACGAGCCCTGAAGGTCGAGCTGCTCCACCGCTCGGCCCGTTTCTAGAACCCCGTTCAGTTGAGGGATAAGAGTGTCTGCAAAGGCTGGCAGCATCTCCTTCACCGAGCCGCCCTGGTGGAGTTCTACGGCTGCACCACTGAGATGAGCTAGGGTCTGATTAATGCGAACAAACCGCAGCTGGTCATCCAGCAGTCCCAGCCCTGCTGGGCTAAAAGCGTAGAGGTTTTCTAGGGTAGCATGTTTCTGGAGACTGTACGAGGGAAATTCCCCCAGCTCGACTGACCGCCTGCAATCCCTCGGTACCGTCTTCGCCGGTTCCCGATAGTAAGATCGCAATGTTGTGCTTTTCTCAGCCGTTCACTAGAGATTCAAAGAGTTGGTTAATGGGCTAGTTGAAAGCCTCAGCCCGGTTGGTTAAGCGCAGCCGCCGCTCTTCGATCACCATAGTTTTGTGCGGCGGTAGTACATACACATGGCCTGGTTCCAAACGCGCCTGGTCCTCAGCTTCGCGGACGGTCATTACCGTTTGGCGCTGCAAAATTTCGGCCATCCTGCTTTTATAGTTGGGCGATAGGTGCTGAACTACCACAAAAGCAGCGTCAGAATCATCGGGCACATTGGCGAAAAACGACTTTAGGGCCTGCCCTCCCCCGGCCTAAGCGCCAATGCCAACGACGAAAAAGTCGTCGGTACTGTAGTCTAGTGCTCTGTCTCCCATCCTGTCCCTGTCGTTTTGATGTTTGCAACCTCTACTGTTGTGGATCTCAGGTCTTACGCTGTAAGCAAGTTTCAAAACCTGTTGAGCAGACCGAGAGATTTAAGGTAGATAACGATCTTGCATGGTTCATACAGAGAATGATTTTTGGCCATAGGATAAGCCATTGGCAGGGCGGGCGTAATCTATCTAAAGGGCCAAATACTGGTCAGGCACGGCCCCAACTACCCATCTGCTCCGCTGGGTAAAGCCTAAATGGTTGCCTGTGCCTCTCAGCCGATCGCATGAT
>JBARVK010000421.1:0-3398 GCA_049646225.1 Nodosilinea sp. | reverse complement strand
GGTAAAGCGCCCCGGCACCCCCAACGGCAGCCGCGACTTTAAGTAGCCCGCTGCCCCTGCGTTTCCGAGGCGCTCGGTCTGGCCCACGACCAAAGGTTGCTGTGTAGTCGCCCATGAACAGCATTAGCCCTGCCCCCCGACTAGCCTTGACCACCGCCTGACTTCACTAGACAAGTTGGACACCGCCCGCAGCCCCGACGCAGAATTTCGGATCGACCGGGTGCCTAGCTCCGCTCTCCGAATGTTGCGATCGAGCTTGGTCGCGTAGTAGGGGTTGCTTTCGTAGGCCCGCACCTGGCGCTTGCTGATCACCTTCTCCTGTTTGGTCCCCGCTGATTTTCGGCGACGAGGTTTTCTGCGAGGCTTTTTGTCAGGGCCTCGACCTCTTTTGGCAAACTCTGCTGTGTAGTCGCCCATCATCCGAATCATCGCCGCCTCTTCCTGCCACCAATCCATCCGCTATCTCGCAGTGAATTGCTCACTGCATAGCCACCCAACCCCAGAGCAGTGCCGGCGATCGCGCCTTTACCAATCCGTCTACCGGTGGCTCTCCAAATGTCCGTGCCCTTTAAGGTCGCTCGGCTTGCGGATCGAATTCCCGGTTCCAGTTGCCGCACAGAATCACGGACGGGTCGGGCTTTCACCTTCACCCCTAAACCCTTGGTGAGAGCGCCACTGACAGTCCGATCTAGCTGATTAGCGGTTCGAGCTGCCGTCGTCAGAACCCCCTGATTTCGACCTAGGCCGCCTCGGGCAACCAGTCCTCCACCCAGCGCACCGCTGCCAGCGGAAGCGGCGACGAGTCCGATCCGCCGCCGCTTGCGGGGTTTTTTATCCTTCCCCCGCCGTCGAGCAAATTCAGCGCTGTAGTCGCCCAGGAGTTTCATCGCTTCTTATTCCGAGACTTTCGTGCCCCCCAGTAGCTGGTCGGCAGGTTACTGGCTGGGGCCAGTCCCCCGGGCCTACCGGCCTTCTCCCAGGCCTTGTGCTTGCTCTTGTAGAGCTTCCGCCCTGAGTGAGCCCCTAGCGCCCCTGCGGCCCCATAGAGGCCGCCGATCGCAGCTGCCGTCCCAGTCTTGGCCCCCAGACCTCGACCCACGATGTACCCAGCTCCACCCATCGCTGCGCCGATCCCCGCTGTATTGAGCCTGCCGTGAGTTTCATTCTGGGCATAGGAGTTGGCATAGCTGTTCCAGGCCCCTGCAAGTCGCCTTTTCCGAGGACGCTTATCTTTTCCCCGCTTAAATTCAGCGGCATAATCACCCATACATTGCATCACTTATCCTTGCCGAGTGCGACGACGTTTGTTTCGCGATCTAAGGGCTTTGACACCCCGGTAAGCTCCGTAGACTAAGAGCGCTCCACTTAAAGCACCCGAAGCCGCCCCAGCGGCCCCAAAGCGCAGAGCCGCCGAATGACTACCTCCATGGAGCCCTCGTTCTAGCCCATACCCTATGTATGCGTTCCCCCCTCCCAACGCTAGACTGCCGCCGCCAGTAGCCGCGATCGCAGCCCGGCTTATCCGGCGTTTGCGAGGTTTCTTATCTCTGCCCCGCCGCCGAGCAAATTCAGCGCTGTAGCCACCAAGACATTGCATGTCAAAACCTAAAACTCAATGAGGTTTTTATATGTGTCCCAAGTTTTCTTAGAAGCCTTCGGCAGTGGGCAGCGTTCCTCCAGGTCTTCGATAGAAGAAAACGGCTTCTCCTGGCGCTGAGCGTCTAGCTGCTCAACAGTCTTAGGCCCGGCCCCGTCAATGAGCTGAGCAATTTTGTCAGGTGAAGCGTAGTTGATATTGAGCTTGCCAGACTCTCCATTAACTTCCAGGGTGCCAGCCTTGATCGAAAGCGTTTCTTCGGAGGGCGGAGTCAAGTTGATTTTTGGAGCCGTAGCCTCGGGCAATGGCCGAAGATGCACACCTTTCTGAGTGCAATACTCTTCGTCCAGATACGCTTCGGGGATTTCTCCCGGCGCATACGGATTCTCTCGGGCCGGGAAAAAGTTGCCGCCACCCGTCACAATGTCTCGCTTAACAATTACGGGCTGTTTCGGGTCAATGGCCATGGAATCACCTAAATTTGGGAAACAACTGATTTCGGAAATAGCTAATCGCCGATAAGCGATAACTATGCGGCGTCCTTCACCGCCCAGCTCATGAATTGCTTGGGTCGAGCAAAGATGGGAATGCCCGAGGCAACGCCAGAGATCACGTCGAGGGGTGGAAAGTTTTTCTTTTCCCGAGCCACGATGTAGACGTTTGTGTTCACGGTACGGGGGTACCGATCCATGGTTTCTAGGCCCACAATGCCGGTGCCTTCCAGAGTTGGGCCAAAGCATCGCTTGCCCATGCCCTTTTTGATGAAAGTCACCCGGTTGGAGTTGTGGAACCGTTTACGGAGCACGGTTTTGTTGACCTGCTCCTCCTCGTACATCTCGTCAAAGGTGCCGGGCATCGTTGACGTGCTGTTCCCGTCAGGAATCAGCTGCGGAATGCCTCGACGGCGCATCACTTCTAGCATCATTTCGGGTGATACCGTGCCCACCTGGGTCACCGTCATAGAGCTGGCCGCCTGCTTGGTGCTCTCCTGCATCAGCAGATCCTGGTACAGCTCATCCGAAATGATGGTGTGATCGGGTTTGTACCCGTTCGTGGCCACGTAGACGCGCATCTTGCGGTACAGGTCCATCATTCCGTTCGCGGTGGCGTACTGGTCCCAGCGATCGCCCCCGGTCAAGGGGTCTGGGAAGTGGTCGTAGGTCGCGTTGGGCTCTTTGTAGTTCAGGGACCAACCGGTGTGGGTGCGCTTATCAGAGGCCGTGATTTCGCCAAACTGAATGGCCTCGAAGACCATGGCGTTCATCTTGTCGATGAACGCTTGCGTCATCTTGGAATAGGTGCCGAACAGCATCATAGCCAAATCGTTGTTCGTGCCTGGCGCAATTTGGTTGCCCTGTTCATCGAGCACGTCATTGACCGCCAGGCCCTGAGCATCTGCCAGCTGCATGGCCTCCCACAAATCCCATTGAGTTTCTTCGTCAAACTCGTATTCCAAACCTAGTTTGAACATCTCCGCAACGAGACGCTTGAAGTTACCATGACGGGTAACAGGCAGCTCGGCCCCAGGGGCTATAACGCTTGCCACAGTGCGAATTTCATTGACGACGTAGAGCAAAAATTTGCGATTGGTGTGAGTGGAGAGAGGCGCGATCAAATCCACCAACCCACTGCGCTGTTTCAAGTAAGTTAATCGGTCTTCGATGACAGCAGCAGCTTTCATCGAATTTTCCGCATCATTCAAAAACTCTGTTACGAAAACCATACTGCTCAACCTCCAATCAAAATCAATGGGTTCGGCTTGTTGCTTATCGCCGATAAGCGCTAAAAGTTAGAAATGGGA
>JBARVK010000420.1:0-4869 GCA_049646225.1 Nodosilinea sp. | reverse complement strand
GGAAAATACTCCTCATAGGAAACAATCTGCCCCTGCCCATCCAGCTCCACACTGCTCGACCCCAAATGGTTCCCCATCTGATACCGCATCAACTGTCGCGGTGCTGGGTCTTCTCCCTGTGTCCGTGTCTCCACCAGCGCCACCCGCTGCTGGTCATCCATCAGGTGCAGCGTCTCTCGCTCTAGCGCCACCGTGGCTCCATCCACCCCATACTCCCGATAAATCTCAACCCCACCTAGATAAATCCGCTCTTTGCGGCGGGTCGGCCCTTGTCCCGCCGCCGCCGGGCGTTCCGTCACCTTCCGCACCCGCTGTCCATCCGCGTCATACACATACCAGGTAATTTCTGGCGTGCCTCCATTACTCACCACCTGGGTCGCCGTCGCCTGTAGCTGATCGCGGTAGTCCCACTGCATCAGCGGCAGGTGGGGCATGCGAGTCATGTTGCCGTGGGCATCGTAGGTGTAGGGTTGCGGTGCGCCGTTGCCGATGGTAGTGCTACTGAGGCGATTGCTCTGCTTACTTGCCTCCAGCAGGCTGGTCTCATCGTAGGCGTAGTCCCGATTCCAACCCGGATGGGCCGGGTCGCTACCCCGATGCTGCATCGACAAAATATTGCCCACCGCATCGTAGACATAGCGCTTGCTATAGCGCCCCATCGCATTGCCATCTCCCGGTTGATCCAGGCGCGTGTGGAAATCGTTAAAGGCATCCGGTGCCGTCGGCGCATTCGGCGTACCCCCGGTTTGCCCCAGGTGCTCTCGCCCACTGGCCTCAATCAGCCGATAGATGGCGTCATAGGTGTAGTCGCTACTGGGTTCAACCCGCTGATTGCGGAAATATAGGGTCTGCTGGGCGTCATCCCAGATGTGGGTAATGTTGCCCACCGGGTCGTAGGTGTAGCCCAAATCCTGCACCGCCTCCGTTCCCCGCTGGCTAAACAGGTGCATCAGGCGAAAGGTGAGGGGGTCGTAGGTGTAGGTCGTCCTCACCCCGTTGCCATACTCAATCTGGGTGCGCTGTCCCTTGGCGTCGTAGTCAATATTGGTCACAAAGGCGGTGACCGTGGCGGCTCCCCGCAGATTCGCCTCCATCCGCTCTAGCAAATTGGCCTCGTTATACCCCGGTCGAATCATGCTGTTATCCGGCGTTTGCAGCGTCACCGGACGATTCAGCCCATCGTAGGTGGTGCGGCTGGTAAAGGTTTCAGCCTCCAGTTCTAGCCCCAAGGCCGCTTCCAGAGCGGCCGCATCAAACGCGACTGTAGCCTCGGTGGGCAGCACCGCATCCACCGCACCCCAGTCCACCGCCTGCTTGTACTCTCGGGCCAGACGACGCGCCCCTTGCAGCGAATTGCCTTTAAAGTCACACATCTCATTCAACACAGCCCCTGCCTGATCCAGATGCAGGTACAGCTTGCCCCGCAGATTGCGCGCCTCCGCCTCTGGGTGCTGCTCGCCATAGACCAGCCGATCTGTCAGTAGCTCCTGCGTCGGGTCAGCCAAATTAGCACCAACCACAAAAGACCGCACAGGACGCCGAACTAAGTCGTACTCGCTGCGGAAGCCATGCCCCCGGTCATCCCAGGCTCGAATCGGGTTGCCCGCCACATCGTTCAGCATCCAGCGTTCCCCCGCCTCCATGCTGGCCTGGTGGATGCGGTTGCCCAGCAGGTCGTAGTCGTAGCGCATCACGAGGCGACCCTGGGCATCGCCAGTTTGCACAATGGCATCCCGCACCGCCCGCTGATTGCCTTCAATATCCAGCTCCACCCGCGTCGCATAGAGATCTGGCGTGCCATCTGGCAGCAGCCCATTGTGGGCCAGGGTCAAGAACGGGCGACCGAGGGTGTCAACGTAAGCCGTAGTGGGCGTATCGGCATGGGCCGCTGCCTTGGTGGCGGCAATTTGCTCCTGGGTTCCCAGCGTGCCGCTTTGCCGTTCGGCATACCAGGTCTGCCAGGTGGCTGGCTGGGTCGCAAAATAGGGCGCGACATAGCCGCGAATAGCCGCGTCCGTGCGCGGGTCAGCGGTGACCGTATCATTCACATCCCAACTCACCTGCTGCCACGGGTCAAACACCACCTTCTCGTAGGTGTGGTTGGGGTGCAGCGTCGCCATCACCCGCCCCACCGGGTCGTAAAACAAAATGGGGCTGACCCCCGCCAGGCGAGCAAACTCAAAGCGATGAGTATCGCTGAAAAATGGCTCGTACTGCCGGACGGGCTTGCCCTTGTTGTTGAAAATCGTCCAACCACTGCCCACCCAGCGCGGATCGACGGTTGGTGCATTCGGCTCATCCGGATCCAGCGGTCCCGGTTCCGCCTGAATCTTCATCTGAATCTCTCGCTCAAACCCATCAGAATAGGAAAAGCCGTGCTGAATCTTGGTTTGCTCGCCCGGATTCAAATCCGCAGCGTGGGTCTCTCGGGCCAGGGTATAGACCACGGTAGGCTGTGGATTTGGGTTATCTTTCGTGCGGTAGTAGGCAAACAGGTTGTAGACTAAGCGGCTTGTGGCCTGCTGCAAAATAGCGTGGGGGTCAGCCAGCGGATTCGCCAAATGTTCGAGGACGATCGCCTCGCTCAGATCGGCATCGAACCCAGCTAACGAATCTCCCAGCGTCTCCTCCGGCTTGCCCATGATGGCAGTGCCCACCACCATGCCTAGGGCATCAAACGCTACCGCCGCTCGGTTGCGGTTGGGGTCCATCACCAGCCAGGGTTGCAGCACCCGGTAGTCGTTCCCCGCCATGGTTAGATTTCCGGCTAGGTCCCGTTCACCCATGGTGATGCGGTTGCCCAAGGGGTCGCGGGTTTCCAGCACCAGCAGGTCGTAGGCGTCATAGGTCATGGACGACTCAGCCCCAAAGGGATCGCGGCTGCGGTAGGCCATGAAGAAATGTTGGCGGGCATGGGCCAGCTCCTGAGCGGGGGAGTCGCTGCTATTGAGGGAATGGAACATGCGTCCCGAAGGAATCCACCAGTGGTTATCGCCATCCAGATCCCTGTACCCCCCCTGGTCAGCCCCTTGCCCGCCCAGGGTATCTGCCGGATTAGGCAACAGGTCTGTCGGGGGCTGCCCCGGTTGTGAACGCTGGAAAACCTGCGTCAGCAACCCCGGCGTAAACGCCAGTTTGTAGCTCTCACCCGGTATGGCCAGGGATTCCAGCTGACCTGGGGGCAGCAACGCCAGCACATCGTTTTGCGCTGTTCCTAAATCATTGGGGCGGTATAGACTCCGCACCTGCTCAATCAATCGCCGCTGCCTGCCGTTCGTGGGCGGGTCTTCGTAAGTGATCTCACTGTCAAAACTAAGCACAAGAGCCTTCGAATCATTCGGATCGGGCTGCACAACATCCGATGGCTGGAACCGTCCGGCGCCCCCCGTCGGCGTAAACCCTGTGAGTTCATAGGTACGGGCTTCCCAGGGTAGAGGGGTGCGGTAGTCATCCGCTGCATCAATGGCATTGGTGACGCCATTTTCGGTGTAGGTCACCAACCCCTGAGTTTGGCGATCGCGATCGGCCTGTAGCGGCAAACTCAGATCGGCCTGGCGGCGACCCTGGGCGATCGCCACAGCCTTCAGCACATTGCCAAACTCATCTACCTCTAGGGTCAGTGCCTGGCTAATGCGCGGGTCAGTCGGGTTGCGATCGTATTGGTAGCTCAGGGCTTCACGGGCATGGGTAAAGAACACCCCATAGCGATTGTTACCCCGGGGTTGCACCACCCGAATCGTAAAATTCTGTTCCGTAACAGCATAAGGATGCTCTGCCTTGTCGGTTCCATCCAGGGCATAGACCTCCTGGCGCAGCATCGCCCCTCTCAGGGCGCGGCAGGCTTCCCGCTCTTCTTCCACGGTCAATCCAATCGGGAGTACGGTGTCCTCCAACAACAGTTGTCGTGCCTGGGCATCGGTCAGCCCCGGCTCGCGGTAATATTCCCCCACATCCTGCTCGTTTAGCAGACCGGCAAAGAAGTTAGAAACCCGTTCTCTGCCTAGATACACTCCCGTATGGAACCAGGTCTTCGTATGCACAGGTGGCACGTGGGACGCCGCATCAATGTTGTCACCGGACGGAAAGACATTGCTGGTGCTCAAAGCCGCGAATTCTTCGGTGTCCCACTGCTCCACCATGCCAAAGCCGCGAAACTCTCGCTCTACCCCGTCAAAGTAGCCATGGTGGTAGGCATAGCGCGTGACAAAGCGGTTGCGGCTGATGCGATCGTAGGTCTCTACCCGTTCAACCACATGCACTGGGAAGGGCAGCTTAGTAATCCAGGGATGCCCCGCCAGTTTGTCTTGTAGGTAAAACTTGGTAGACGGTGCATACTGCACAACCGTCTCTGCACCCAGGTTATTCACCGTCTTGATTAACAGGTGGGGCTTTTGTCCCCCCATCAGGTCGATGTAGCGCATCACCCGGCGGCCATTGCCCGGCAGCGGCGAAGACCACACCAGGCAGGCGGTGCCATTGCCCAGCAGGTCAAGAACCGTAACTGAAGCCACACTGTCAATCGCCGGAAAACTCGGCAAAAGCTGCTGCGCTGACCAGTTGTTGCCCGACTGGTTGAAGTAAACCTGAACCCCTTTACCGCTCAGGTAGAGAATATCTGTTGTCCCAGAGCCATCAATATCGGCCAGCACAATTCGGCGTTGCTCAAACATATCCGGCGCATCAAACCAGGGGGACTGATCCATGGTCACCTTGGCCCCAAACCGCCCATAGCCCAGGTTAGGCCAGTAGCAAACCTCCCCATTGCGAATGCGGGGTAAAGGTTCATACCCCCCCTGCCATCAGGCCGATAAATTCCAGTTTTTTTTAAGCCCCATAGGGGTTGTAGCTGGGTCATACTAGCGCCTAAGG
>JBARVK010000419.1:0-6813 GCA_049646225.1 Nodosilinea sp. | reverse complement strand
GACTGTAGTGGTAAATGCAAACGGCGAGCAGGGTAAACTGATAATCAGGCCCAAGGTATAGTCTAGCTGCCAGCGGCCTTTGCAACGGTGGAGCACGCCAGTTGAGAACAACGGTTAACGGTTTGAGGGGAGACGGGGCGGTGATCGCCCAAGACTCGCCATCTCGGGCGATCGCTCGCCATCCCATTCAATCAGATCTGGGGCTAGCTTAGAGCCGCTTGGCAAATCTGGGTGGAGTCTACAGCCATTAAACCGTCATGGCCTGGCCAGTCGTAATTTCTTTCAGGGGCTGGCCGACTAGAGGCAGAGCGGTACGCTGAGCACCCAGGACAACTCTGGGGGCTGACATTGGTCTAGCTTAAAGTCCGGACCAGTCTTTGTTCACTGAATCTCTATCCCTGCAGCTGAAGTGAGTGTTGACGCCAATGGCGCAATCCCAACCCCAAGATTCTTCCGTCGACCGGCACGAGCATCAAATCATGGCTCTGTCGCGCATTCTCAAGGCGCTGCGGGGGGCAATCACAGCCGAGGAAGCCGTCACCCTGGCCATTGACCACCTGCATCAGGAGTTTGACTTTGAAGTGGCTTGGGTTGGCCTTTACGATCGCATCAACCACCGTCTGGTCACTAAAGGCAGCCATAGCCCCCGCCAGATGCGATCCATGCGCACCATCGTCAACCTCACCCCTGGGGATGTGATGGAGCAGGTGGTGGTCCAGCAACGGCCCCTGATCGTGGCCGATCTACAAAACGAAATTCGGGCCGGAGAGTGGGGTACCATCGCCAAACAGATGGCCCTGCAAAGCGCCATTATTTTTCCGATTAAGCGCCAGGAGGTCTGCTTCGGCCTGCTGGTGTTGGCCTCCACCGATTGGGGCAGGAGCGCCTCTTTGGGGGAGCGATCTTACCTGGCAATTGTAATGGGCGAGCTGGCCCAGGTACTATACCAGGCTGACTCTGAGCAGCAGCGCCAGCAGACCAAGCGCTTAGAGCAACCCCTGCTGTCCCTAATTGGTCGCTTAGGCAACCTACCTGACATTGACAGTCAGCTCAAAGAGGTCGTGCGCGAAACGCAGCGGTTTATTACACCTCAGCGCACCCGCATCTTCTGGTTTGAGCCTAGGGGCAACTATTTTTGGCAGCGCTCACCCAGCTCAGCGGCTCAACCCGCCCTTTTAGAAGACGATCAATCGCTACATATTGCCGTAGACGAGGTGCGCGGCCTCTATCAGGCATTGGGCAACCAGCAGCTGGTAGTGGTGGGCGAAAGCCGGGGCGCGCTCAAAACCATCGTCTCCGATCGCCTGATGCAGCAGCTGCGAGCTCAGTCACTGATGATCGCCCCGATCAATCGCCAGGGCGATCTAATGGGGTTTATGTCGGTAGAGGGCAGCGAACCGCGCATTTGGGAAGAGGCTGAAAAGCAGTTTTTAATCGGTGCAGCCCAGCTCCTCAGCGTCGCTCTTCCCGCCGCTGCCGCTAAAGAAACCGATCGCCAGAGCGACCTCGATCAGCACCTGACCACGGGGGTCATTCAGGGGATTCATAGCGACGTTGACTGGCAGCAAACCCTGCAAACCTGCTTTACCGTACTCCACGATCGGCTGAATATTCAGCAGTTTTTTGTGCTGCTCTTCAACCCCGATCGCAACGGTTATGACCTCTGCTTTCAGAGCCAGGCCAACCGCCCCCGAGGGGTGCCCATGCTGTGGCCCTGCCTCGACGATGTCGACTGGCAAATGCTGGAGCGTAGCCCATCGGCCATCAGTATCGACAATCTCACCCTCGAACTCAAGCTGATGGCCTGGCGTCCCCTCCTGCTAGATCTGGGAGCCCAGGCGGTACTGGTGGGCAACGTCGCTCCTGGCAGTGCCCCCGAGGGCATGGTGCTGATCGGCGACAGCATCAGCCGCCAGTGGACCGTTACAGAGCGATCGCTGTTTGAAAGCGTAGCGCGCCAGATCGGGGTGATTTTGCACCAGTGGCAGCTGCAGCGCCAGCTCGACCAGCAGCAGCATATCTACGAGTCTATTCAGTGGGGCCTGCAGGCCCTGCACCAGGGGCTAAACCCAGACCAGCTAGAGCACACGACCCTGCAGCACATTATGCAGCTGCTGCACGGATCGGCGGCGCTGCTGGTGAGTTGGTCACCGGGCAGCGCTACGGCCACCGTGACGCAGATGGTCAGCCAAGACACCAGCGTTCGGATCGATACCCATCACCGCATTCCGGTTGGTTCTGATGCCCTGATCAATTGGGCCCTGCAGACCGACGGCATGCTGCCCCTCAGCGTCGATGAGCTACCCGCCGAAACCAAGGTCTGGTTTAGGGCAGCAGCGGGCAGCCGCCTGCTGATTACGGCCCTCAAAACAGCCCCCTCCCACACGGTAACAGGGGTCGCGGTGGCGGTGTCAGCGCCCCAGCGACAGTGGGCCAATCACCACTTCACCATCTTTAAACTGCTCACCAGCCAGCTCGCCTGGTCGCGGCGACATTTGGCCGTGACCACCCTGCTCACCCAGCAGCGCCAAGACCTCGAAAACCTGAACTGGTACAAGCACCACCGCTTCGAAGACCTCTACCGCATCCTGGCCAAACTCGCCCAGGATTTAGACCACCTCCAGGCCAAAGACACCGCGATCGCCGGGGAGCTGCAGCTGCTTCACGGTCAAATTGCCGCCGCCGTAGACAACGCCGAGACCGTGCTGGTGGGCGAGCGCTGGCAGATTCACAGCGGGTATCAGACCATGCCGCTGATCAGCCTGCTCAACCGCCTGGTTGATCGGGTCAACCCCATCCTAGAAGCTCGTCAGCTCTGGTCTAAGGTGCACAACGAGAGCAACGTCGTGCTCAGGGGCGATATGCTCAAGCTTGAGCTGATTCTCTACGAGGTCGTAGCCACCGCCTGCCATCGATCCCCCGTGGGAGGGCGTATTGACCTCTGGTGCCGAGTGCTCAATCTAGACTGGGTCGAGCTGTCGGTGACCGACGATGGGCCATGCTCGCCCCGCCTGCTAGAGGAACTTAGCCCCAGCCAGCCGCTTGACGTGCTGGCTCCCTCAGTCCTAGATAGCCCACCTGGGCTGCACCTGATCATTTGCAAACTGCTGATCGAACAGCTGGGGGGTGAAATCAGCTTTTCAATCCTGGATGATGGTCGTACCCACAGCCGCGTTTTACTACCCCTAGCGGCTCATGCTGAACAGCACAAAGTTAAACCGCTGATCGGCTCAACCCCGCCCGCCGAAGCCAGCTATCCCAGCCCGACCTAGCGCTTTGAGAGAGTTTCGTATTCGTTCAGAGATCAACTGCGAGGTCAACACGGTTAACCTCGCAATCCATTGTTTAAAGAGCTGAGCCGACTGGTCGCTTAACTTCAGTTCTGCACTGTGCCAGTCACTGGGGTAACCGCCATTTGAGCCGCAGGGCTTTGTAGCATAGGCGTTTGAGTAACGGCGTTGTTAGCAATGGTAAACAACGGGTTCGATAGAATACCGGCCAGCGACGTCGCCACCACCGCCAATATCAGGCTCACCTGCATGGGACGCAAGCCGGGTAGATCCCACCGAATGGGAGGATAGCCCTTAACAGCATCGGACATTTCCTGGGGCTCTTTAACTACCATCATCTTGATGACGCGGATGTAGTAATAGATCGAGATTACGCTGGTAACCAGGCCCACCAGCACCAGCCCGTAGGCTCCGGCTTGCCAACCAGCCCAGAAAATGTAGATTTTGCCAAAGAACCCAGCCATGGGCGGAATTCCCCCCAGCGATAGCAGGCAGATGCTCAGCCCCAGGGTGAGCAGCGGATCTTTTTGATAAAGCCCGGCGTACTCGCTGATCTGGTCGGTACCGGTACGCAGCGAGAACAGAATGACGCAGGTGAAACCACCCAGGTTCATGAACAGGTAGATGAACAGGTAGTACAGCATGCTGGCGTAGCCCGCGTCGGTGCCAACCACCAGGCCAATCATCAAGAACCCGGCCTGACCGATAGAGGAATAGGCCAGCAGTCGCTTCATACTGGTTTGAGCCAGGGCAACCACGTTGCCCAGCACCATGCTAAGAATGGCCAGGGCGGTAAAGACAAAGTGCCACTGCTCTGATACCAGCGGGAAGGCGGTGACCAGCAGGCGAATGGCCAGGGCGAAGCCAGCGGTTTTGGACCCCACCGACAGAAACGCCACCACCGGAGTCGGCGAGCCCTCGTAGACGTCGGGGGTCCACTGGTGAAAGGGCACGGCGGCAATTTTAAAGGCGATCCCCGCAATTACAAAGACCAGGGCTACCACTAGACCAATGGGGGCATCGCTGCCATCGCTGACGATGCTGGTGGCGATCGCCGCCAGCCGAGTCTCACCCCCAGATAGGCCGTACAGCAGCGACGACCCGTACAAAAAGATGGCCGAACTGGCCGCCCCAATCAGCAGGTACTTCAGCGCCGCCTCGTTGGAACGGGGGTCGCGCTTCATGTAGCCGGTCAGCAGGTACGACGAAATACTGAGGGTTTCTAGGGAGACAAAAATCATCACCAGCTCGCTGGCCCCCGAGAGGAACATGCCCCCCAGGGTAGCGGTGAGCAAAATAACCAGAAACTCGGCCAGAGACGTGCCCGACTGCTCCACGTAGCGAATCGCCATCGGCACCGTGACCACCGCCGACAGCACGATAATGCCGCGAAACACGATGCTCAAATCGTCGGCGTTGAAGGCTCCTAAAAACCCTACCGGGTTGACCATTGACCACTGCACCACCAGGGCGGCGGTGGCCCCCAGCCCCCCGATGATCGCCGCGTAGGGGGTCCAAGCCGAAGACGAGCGCCCCTGAATCAGGTCGCCCACCAAAATCACCAAAATCGTGGCCAACAGAACGGCCTCCGGCCAGATAGTGCCAGCATTGAGCTGCGCCCCGAGGTTGACGAGATCCATGGGTACCTTTTCTCTACTCTGTGAGATTACTACTAACCGTACCAGTTCAATTGGGCCGTGACCAGAGGCGATCGCTGAATGGTTGAAATTGCCCGGCCCTGGGCAGATGGTAGCGCGATCGCAGGGGCCTGACCAGATCCCTAACGACTAAAGGAATGCTTACAGATGGCCCCAGCCCGTTTATGCGGTCGAGGCTGGACGATAGTTAGCGGAATGATCTATTTATTTAGCGTATAGATAACTTGGTAAGTTCCCAATGGTTAAGTTTTCATGGCCAAGGGCACCAGCAGTTTGGTGGGTGTGCAGTACAGTGTTGATCAACGGCCCCTTATACTGGCGAACGCTGAAGAGTCCAAACAGCCCTGTAGATTAAAACTCTATTAGATTAGTTTCGTAGACTAAAATAGCCCCGTCCAGCCTGACCGCGATTGCCAACGATTACTACCGAAGCGCCAGCAGCCCTATGTCAACCCTTGTCATTGTCGAGTCTCCTACCAAGGCCAAAACGATTCGCAACTACCTGCCGTCGGGGTATCGGGTTGAGGCGTCCATGGGGCACGTCCGCGATCTGCCGCGATCGGCGAGCGAAATTCCGGCCAGCGTCAAGGGCGAAAAGTGGGCGCAGCTCGGGGTTAATCCAGAGGATGACTTTGCCCCGTTGTACATCGTGCCGAGCGACAAAAAGAAGGTGGTCAAAACCCTCAAAGACGCCCTCAAGAACGCTGACGAACTGCTACTGGCCACTGATGAAGACCGCGAGGGCGAAAGCATTAGCTGGCATCTGCTCCAGGTGTTAAACCCCAAGGTACCCACCCGGCGCATGGTGTTCCACGAGATCACCCAGGAGGCCATCCAGGCCTCCCTCGACAACTGCCGCGACATCGACAGCCAGCTTGTCCATGCCCAGGAGACCCGGCGCATTTTAGACCGCCTGGTAGGCTACACCCTCTCGCCCCTGCTGTGGAAGAAAATTGCCGGCGGCCTCTCAGCGGGCCGAGTGCAGTCAGTGGCCGTCAAAGTCGTGGTCAAGCGCGAGCAAGAGCGCCGCGCCTTCCGCCGAGGTTCCTACTGGGATCTCAAGGCCAGCCTGCTCAAGGACAAAAACGCTTTTGAGGCCAAGCTCTACTCCCTGGGCGGTACGCGCCTGGCCAACGGCAGCGACTTCGACGAAGCCACCGGTCGCGTGGCCACAGGCCGCGAGGTCGTGCTGCTCGACGAAACCCAGGCCCGCGAACTCCAAACCCGCCTGCAGGCCGGGATGTGGACGGTCAGCAATCTAGAAGAGCGGCCCAACAACCGCAAGCCCGCCCCGCCTTTTACCACCTCTACCCTTCAGCAAGAGGCCAACCGCAAGCTGCGGCTGTCGGCCCGCGACACCATGCGCGTGGCCCAAAATCTGTACGAGCAGGGCTACATCACCTACATGCGTACCGACTCAGTGCACCTGTCTGAGCAGGCGATCGCCGCCGCCCGCGCCTGCGTGACCACCAAATACGGTACCGACTACCTCAGCCCCAAGCCGCGCCAGTACGCCACCAAATCCAAAGGCGCTCAGGAGGCTCACGAGGCCATTCGCCCCGCCGGCAGCACCTTTAGAACCCCCAAAGAAACCGGTCTCTCTGGACGCGAAGCCGCTCTCTACGACCTGATCTGGAAGCGTACCGTGGCTAGCCAGATGGCCGAGGCCCGCCAGACCAACATCACCGCCTCCATTGAGGTCGAAAACGCCATTTTTCGCGCCACCGGCAAGCGGATTGACTTTCCCGGCTTCTTTCGGGCCTATGTTGAAGGCTCTGACGATCCAGATGCCGCGATCGAAGACCAGGAGGTGCTGCTGCCCGCCCTGGCCACGGGCGACGCTCTGAACTGCACCGACCTGGAGG
>JBARVK010000418.1:0-1726 GCA_049646225.1 Nodosilinea sp. | reverse complement strand
TCGCCTGGTAGGGCGCGATCGCCACCGGCCACACAATACCGTGCTTGTCGTAGGACTGCTCTACCGCCGCCTGGGCTAGCCGCGACACCCCCACCCCGTAGCAGCCCATCACCAGGGGCACCTCCGTACCGGCCTCGCTGGTGTAGGTGGCGCCCAGCGCCTGAGAATACTTGGAGCCGAGCTGAAAGATGTGGCCAATTTCGATGCCCCGTGCGGTTTGCAGGGTTTGGCTGGGGTCGTGCAGGGCGCGATCGCCCGCCGCCGCCTTGCGTACATCCACCACAATTTTGGGCAGGGTAAAGTCTTTGCCCCAGTTGCCGCCCACGGTGTGATAGCCCGATTCATTGGAGCCGGTGACGAAGTTTTTCAGGGGCTCAGCGGTGCGATCGCACAGCCGCAAAAACGCTGGCTCCATATCTTTACCGCCCTGAATGTAGTCATCCTCCAGGTTGGGGGCCATATAGCCCAGGGGGAGGGGTTTAGCCGCCCACTTTCGCTGGGCCTCTTCATCGGGCACCCCCAGCGACAGCACAGCGGTGCCCCCGTAGTTAGCAGCCAGCTTGGTCAACTCATTGGTGAGCTTCACCTCGTTGACATCCTGGTCGCCGCGAATGCTGACCAGCACCAGCACCGTTTTGCCGTTGTCAAAGCCAGCCTGGTACAGCACGTTCTTGACGATCTGGGTGGACGAGCATTTGAGAAATTTCGCCAGCGACTCAATCGTAGGAGTGTTAGGAGTCTCCAGCTGTTCAAACTTAGTAAAGGTCGAGGACACCGCATCGGCTGGGCGCGACACGGCCTTCTCTACGTTGGCCGCGTACTTGCCATCTTCGGTGTAGAGCACCTCGTCTTCGCCGGCTTCGGCCAGTACCATAAACTCGGTCGAACCCGACCCGCCAATCGCACCCGAATCGGCGTCTACGGCCCGAAACTCCAGTCCACAGCGGCGCAGAATATTGCTGTAGGCGGTGTACATGTCCTGGTAGGTGGCCCTCAGGCTGCTCTCATCGGTGTGGAACGAATAGCCATCCTTCATAATGAATTCGCGCCCGCGCAGGAGGCCAAACCGGGGCCGAATCTCATCGCGAAACTTGGTCTGAATCTGGTACAGGTGCAGCGGTAGCTGTCGGTAGGAGCGAATCATATCGCGGGCGACGGCGGTGATCACTTCTTCATGGGTGGGGCCTAGGCTGACCTCTTGCTGGCGGCGATCGACCAGGGAAAACATAATCCCTTCGGCCTTGGTGTAGGTATCCCAGCGGCCTGACTCGCGCCATAGCTCGGCGGGCTGAAGCTGGGGCAGCAAACACTCCTGCGCTCCCGTGGCGTCCATCTCGTCACGCACAATGTCGGAGATTTTGTTTAGCACCCGCCACAGCAGAGGCAGGTAGGCATAGACCCCGCTGGCAATGCGACGCATGTAGCCTGCTCGCAGCATCAGCTTGTGGCTAGGAATTTCGGCCTCAGCTGGCTCTTCCCGCAGGGTGACAAACAGCATTTGGGATAGACGCATGGGGGTCTCCAGGACGTAACTAAGGAGCGCTCGATGGGGAGGACTCATAGAGCATAGTAAACGAGGAAGGCCAGCCCTGACCCAACTCATACTGAGCGTATAGCGCCACGCCTTCGGGAATGGGAGAGAAATCCGGTACAGTGTCTAGACAGCTATTCTGGAATTGTTGCTGATGCCTTGTCTTTAACATCCGCAGAGCTGCTGTGTTTTCAG
>JBARVK010000417.1:0-2935 GCA_049646225.1 Nodosilinea sp. | reverse complement strand
ACACTTCACCTAAGTAAAATCCGCCATAAAAATTATCGACGCCAAAAAATCCTCTGGCAAGCAATTTACTCATCTCAGCCATAACATTTAGTGTGCGTAACTACAAAAGCAGCTTTCAGGGCTGAAGTTCAAGACAAAATTGCATCACATCGATTCGATATCTGAATGTCTAGATGTCATAACTTTTTCTTGATTTGCTATTTGCTGAATAAACGAGTCACAGTGCCCAGAGGCATCGTGGCCGCTGCGTCACTCAGCCGTCTGGCATAGAAGACTGCTCTACCCCAGGGGATATTTATGTCATGAAACACCATTGTCGTTAACGAAGTCTTTTAGTATTAAAGAACAAGATCTGATGCCAAGAGGTCTGTTCTAAGCCATGTTGTAAGCCATATTTCGGCCATCACCTCAGGCACATTGAGGTCAGTTCTAGGGCGTCAGGATGTGCGCCCATGAATACCCTGCGATCGCACTCGTTGCAGCACTGTTTACCCCCTAAAAACCATGCCTGCCCTAAACCCTCAACAAGAAAAAATGTTGGCCGCTTTTATCACCGCCCTGGCTCAGCAAGATAGCGCCCTGCCCGAGGGACTGCAAAAACAGCTCCACGCCATTGGTCAGAGCTTAGAAACTCGAATTTTGGAATTGGCTGCGATCGCAGCCAGTCTGCCAAACCTAAACCAGGCTTACCAAACTGCTCTCTCTGACACCCAGGCCGACGCACCAAGCGCCACCTTTGCGTCTAGCACCAACCAATCCGACAGCGACAAACAGTTCGATCGCGCCGTCGATATTTTCACCGCTGACGACCCGGTGCAGGCGGCGCAGCGCAGCCGCACCCCGCTGGGGCAAATTGCTTCAAATCCGCTGAAGCGGCTCTTTGGCAGAGGTTAAATCTATTTACACGCTGCCCCACGATCGCCCTTCCCCAGCGATAGACTCAACCTATTGATGGGTAATCACCATGGCTCACCTCCGCGATCGCCGCCCTCAAAATGTAGAGGGCGATATCTACGTCGATAGCTCCTGCATCGACTGCGACACCTGCCGCTGGATGGCCCCCGACATTTTTACTCGCGACGATGAGCAGTCGGCGGTCTTTCACCAACCCGAAACCGAGGCCGAACGCTTGGCGGCACTACAAGCTGTGCTCGCCTGCCCCACCGCCTCCATCGGCACCGTCACGCCGCCCAAAGATATGAAGGCGGCCCAGGCCAGCTTTCCAATTCCGATTACCGAAAATGTCTACCACTGCGGCTACCACTCCGAGAAATCGTACGGAGCAGCCAGCTATTTGATTCAGCGGCCCGAGGGCAACGTGCTGGTCGACTCGCCCCGCTTTGCTGCCCCCCTGGTCAAGCAGATCGAAGCCTTGGGCGGCGTGCGCTATCTCTACCTCACCCACCAAGACGATGTGGCCGACCACCAGCAGTTTCACGAGCGGTTTGGCTGCCAGCGCATCCTCCACGCCGACGACATTAGCCGGGGCACCGCAGCGGTCGAGATTCAGCTCCAGGGCACCGACCCAGTAAACCTAGCACCCGACCTCACCATCATTTCGGTGCCGGGGCACACCAAGGGTCATACCGTGCTGCTGTACGATAACTGCGCCCTGTTTAGCGGCGATCATTTGGCCTGGTCGGTGCGGCTGCATCAGCTCCACGCCTTTCGCTCCGTCTGCTGGTACTCCTGGCCTGAGCAGGTTAAATCAATGGAAAAGCTGGCCACCTACGACTTTGAGTGGGTGCTGCCCGGCCACGGTCGTCGTTACCACGCCGACAAAACCATCATGGGTCAGCAGATGCAGAAGTGTATTGACTGGATGAAGGCGCAGTAGAACTAGGAATGGGGTACGAGCGTTGGCCCTCTGTGCCGGTCTTTGACCATCGCAGGCTCTACACGTCGAACACGTAGCGCACCGCTCCAGACTCTGGGTCGTTGGTGATATCGGCATAGCCGCAGCGCAGCGCCTCCTGAATCAGAGCATCTACGCGATCGCTGCTCAGCCCGGTGTGAAGTGCCACCTGTGCCTTAGAAAGCCTGCCCCCGTTGGCGTGGGCGGCTCTCAGCAGCTGCTGCATCGCGTCATGCTGGGGCTGGGCAACACCCTGGGCCGCAACCAGGTTGCGTTCCACCGGCATCGCCAGGCTGTCTTCGCCCCACTCGGCCAGGTACCGCCGCCGCAGGTGCTCGTTGCGGGTTTTGACCATGCTGGGCACCAGCACCAGATCAATGAGTTGGCCCAAGCCAAATAGACCAAAGGTGAACAGGTAGAGGAGCCCCAAGACAATCTGCCCGGTGTAAAACCGATGTAGTCCACAGACACCCACAAACCCTAGCGCTCAGAGCACGTAGGCTATTTCAGTTTTTGCTCGTGCCATAGTGGGTTGCTCCTTAACGGTGCTGATGACAGGGGCTGCAAACCTGCGATCGCCTTGCAGCAGCCACCTAGAGCCCATTATAGACAGCCGTTTTTTGGGAGTACTACCCCTGTAACCAGCCTGTAATACCGTGATTCAGCACCGTGGGTGGGCACTGCTCACCTTATAACCCCGCTATCACCAACCCACCGGCGTCAAAACTAAAATGCCCTTCGAGATTACAGCTGCCGTTGTACTGCCCGACCACATTCATTTTGTGTGGACTTTGCCCCAGGGCGATGAGAATTACCCAAAGCGAGTTGGAGGGCTAAAGGTGCCTGTTGCAAATGTCTAGGTCATTCCCACAGAAGTGGGAATCTATTTGGGAGCAGGATATCCGTTATGATTTTCGTCTGCACGGGAATGACGGAGTAGCGAGCCTTCAAAATGATGATTTATAAATCCGGGATGCTCCCGACTGAGTGGCGCACATCAACTAGCGTTAATTCAGAATGAATGGCTCTAAAATGGTAATCAATCATTCTCTACAGCGCTAGCAACGATGACTGATAAAG
>JBARVK010000416.1:0-1845 GCA_049646225.1 Nodosilinea sp. | reverse complement strand
CCCCTTGCACTGTGGAGTGACCATCATGGCTAAGATTTTGTTGATCGAAGACGAAGCTGGGGTACGCGACAGCATCGTTGACATTCTCAACGCCGAAGACTTTATTGTAGACAGCGCCGCCAACGGCGAAGAGGGCCTGCGCCAAATTCACGACTTCAAGCCCGACATGGTGATTTGCGACGTGATGATGCCCGTGCTCGATGGCTTCGGTGTTTTGCAGCAGATTCGCCAAGATCCCGGTATGGCCACCCTGCCCTTTGTCTTTCTCACCGCCAAGGCCGAACGGGTCGACTTTCGCAGCGGCATGGATCTAGGGGCCGATGACTACCTCACCAAGCCCTTCACCCACGACGACCTGCTGCGGATGATTCACACCCGCCTGGGGACGAAGAGCGCCGTAGAACACAAAACCCAGCAGCAGCTCAGCGCCCTGCGCAGCAGCATCAGCACCGCCCTGCCCCGAGAGCTGGGTGCCCCCATGCGCGAAGTGCTCAAACTGGCCACCACCCTAATCGACGAGGCCGAAACCCTAGATCCCGAAGAAGTGGTCACCCTGGCTAAGGCCATTCATCGCAACGCCCAGCGCACCGCCCGCCTGACTCAAAACGTGATGCTGTTTGCCAAACTAGAGCGGCTCAGCCCTGAGCAACTCTCTGCCCAGACCCGTCAGCGCCAGCACACCAACCGCGCCGACGAGGTGATTACCGAGATCGCCCAAACCACAGCGGCAGACTACCTGCGCGACGACGACCTGGAGATTTCCCTAGAGCCCCTAGACGTGCCGATGTCTGAAACGCAGCTGCGCAAGGTCTGCGAAGAGCTGCTCGACAACGCGTTTAAGTTTTCTGCCGTGGGCACCCCGATCAAGGTCTTTGGGTCACAGGGCGACGGCATGGTCACCTTTTATGTGATCGACTACGGCCAGGGCATGACCGCTGAGCAGATCACCCAGGTGGGGGCCTACCTCCAGTTTGAACCCGAGTCAGAAGCCACCGGCACCGGCCTGGGTCTCACCATTGCCAAACGACTAGTCGAGCTGCACCGGGGCGAGGTGCTCATCGAGAGCATCCCCGGACAGCAGACTATTGTGCGAGTGGCGTTGCCAGACTAGGAACAGCCCAGTGGCAGACAGTGGCCCGCAACAATCGGTGCAGTACAAGCCATCCGAACAGGTGCTGGGGGGCCTCAGAGCAAATCCGAGTCACATAACCCCGATTCGCAACAGGTGAAACTGTAGGGGCAAATGGCATTCGCCCAGTGGAATTAGGGGTAACCAAGCAGGACTTAGTATCACTGGCGGGCTTAATGCAGTTGATGTGTCGATTCTGGTACTCCCACCAAGCTATTCCCGCTTCAGCGGGAACCCTTAGGTTGAGCGTACAATGCCTTTTATCGCCTCTCTGCTCCCTACCTCCAGCGGCGCTGGAAGGCTCGATGCTTTCTCGCTGTGCTCAAAGGGAGACCCATTTCAGCCATGACTGTAGATTCGTCAGACACTTCCCACAGTGAGGATTTTGCCTACCAACAGCTGTTTCGGGTCTGCCCAGAACCCATGTGGGTCTACGACCTAGAAACCCTGCAATTTTTGGCGGTGAACGATACGGCGGTGGAGCGCTACGGCTATTCCCGCGACCAGTTTTTGGCCATGACCATTCAAGATATTCGCCCTCCAGAAGACATACCAGCCCTGCTGGAAAATGTTGCTCAGGTAACGGCAGGGCTTGATTTTTCGGGGGTTTGGCAGCATTGTCTGGCAGATGGGCGAATCATCCTGGTTAAGATTACGTCCCACACCTTAGAGTTTGAAGGCCGCCCGGCGGAAGTGGTGCTGGCCCACGATGTGAC
>JBARVK010000415.1:0-4881 GCA_049646225.1 Nodosilinea sp. | reverse complement strand
CCCCTTGCCACAGAATTTCGGCCAACTCAGCCCTCCGCCCGTCTGCGCCTACTCGCCTAGATTATTGTCCTGGCTGTCGCGGCGGTAGCGAGGTTCGCGCCAGGCCCCGCCTACGCCACGCAAAATGCCGCGCCCAATTAGGCCAATGCCGCGCCCGATTACGTCGGTGAGCACGTAGACAATGCCGCTGCCCACCAGCGATACCGCTGAACGAAATCGAGGCGCGATCGCATCGCGAGCTTCGACCGCCAGGGTGACCGCCCGCTGTAGCCCCGACAGCTGATCGAGCTCGTCGCGCCGGGGCGAGTACACGGTCTCAGCCTGAATGCCGCGCTCGGTGAAGCCAAACAGGCGGTATTGGCTCTCAAAAATGGCCCTGGGTTCGTTGATCAGGCCATCCCAGCGGTAGCGCCAGGACAGATCGTTGCGAAACCGCTCAATATCGCGACTGGTCATGAGGCGGCGATGATAGAGATTTTTTTTCAGCAGTTCCACATCGGCAAAATGATTGAGCACGGGCTGGACAACGGCATTGGCCAGTTGAATCAGCAGATGCTCTAACAGGGACTGGCTGCGATCCATCGCTTCAGGGCTGGCGGCAGCATAAAGGCTACCGTCAACCACCAGCGATTCGTTGAACAGCAGGTGTCCCAGTAGATCGGGCACCAGGGGAATGCGATCGAGAATCGCGGCTTGCACCACCGGGGCTTCGACCAGTAGCGTAGGCACCACGGGCTGCTCCAGGTTGCCCACCTGGAGAGTGTAATAACGACCAAAAAAGTCGGTAATGGCGGCCTGCCAAAGGTCTTGCAGCACCACGGAGCTTTTTTCCGTTAGCTGACCCGGCAGCACCCCGGCCTGGCGCAGGTTGTTGAGGCTGTCTTCGGCCTTGCGCAGCAGCAGGAAAAACAGCTCCCGCTTTTTATCGTCGCGCAAAATGTCAGTTTCGAGGGGAACACCGCTGGTGTTGGCGAGCAGGCCCTGGAGCTGGTTAAAAACTCGCTCAAACACTTGATTGGCCAGATCGCCCTGGTTGAGGGCAAGGCGCTCAGCGGTCGCCACCCTCATGGTTTCTCCTGAACCGCCAGCGACGCCTCGGCGGGGCGGCATCGGCGGCATGCGTCGCTCTAGTCTGGAGCCCGTTGCGTCGGGGGGTAGCCCCAGGCCCCGCCCTGGGCGACGGGTCGCCATCACTGGCTCTGCATTAGCCAAACTCGGGGTGGCAAACAGTTTGCACATCAGCCAGCGAGCGGCCCGCAGCTCGCGGTAGCGCCCGGCCAGCACGGCTTCTTCCAGCAGCGACCCCCGGCCCCGCCGCTGCTCGGTTTCGATCGCGGCCATAACCGCATCGATTTGCCGCACCGACGACTGCCGCAGGCTGAGGCGCAGCCTGGTCAGGGCACTGGGCGATACATTGACGAGGGGCACCTCTCGCATCGTTACGGCAGGCGATCGGGTGGGGCCAGAGCGCAATGCCTCTGGCGGCGGTGGTTGGTCGGCCTGGGGCCTGGCCAGCTGTTGAATCAAATTTCCCAGATCGGCGACGGCCATGCTGCGAGCACCAAACCCGTCCGCGCCCATCTGGCGAGCGGCGGCCTCTAGCACCGGCTCAGCCTGGGCGCTGAGCACCAGCACCGGCAGGGCGGGGTAGCGGGTTTTGATATCGGCGCAGAGGCGCAGGCCGGGCAGCTGGTCGGCCTGTCCGGCCCCCAGCCCCAGATCGACGAGCACCAGATCGAGGTCAGGGCGTAGGGCCTGGGCCGTGGGGGTATTGGCCTGTTCGGGGTCAGGTTCGCCCAAGACGGCCTGCTCAGCGCGGCTGACTAAAATAGCCAGGGCATCGTCGGCGCGGGAGGCCTCAGCGACGACGATGTACCCGGCGGTTTGCTCTAGCCAAATGCGTAGACCCAGCCGAAATACGGGGTCTTCGTCGATCAACATGAGGCGCAAAGGAGCAATCGTCATTCTGACTCAGTCGTGGAGGAACTGTCTCCACCGGGCACGGACCGACCCTCGGCCTCCCAAATCGACCAGATGTAGGCGCGCTCGGCTTTCCAGAGGGCGATCGCATTTCGAGCCTCGTCATAGAGGGCCCGGCCTGGCCCAATTTGGCCCGCCAGGTTGATCGCCGCCGTCAGGCTGCCGATGTAGGCCAGGTTTTTAGCCTCATCCAAAATGGGTTTGTCTTCAGCAATCTGAATTGAGGCGGTCCATTCCTGCACCAGCCCCTGGGCGCGGCTGTGGAGGGCGCGACCGGGTTCAATTTTGTTCGCCTCGGCGATCGCCTCTTTGAGCTTGTCCTGCTCCGCCAGGGCCACCGCCGCATCGAGAATGGGGCGGTCTTCGATCACCTGAATTTCTTGCTGCCACTCGGCTACCAGGGTTTGGGCCTCGACCCTGAGGGCGCGATCTAGCTCAACCTCTGAGGCTTTTGCGATCGCCGTTTCGAGGGCTGCAATGGTACCCGGTTTAGCCAAACGGCGAGCCTCTGCCAAAATGGGGCGATCGGCAATTCGCTGGAGACTGGACTGCCACTGGGCCACCAGGGTTTGACCCTGAATCCGCTGGGGGCGGTCAACCTCTACCATCTGGGCCTGGTGTATGGCCCAGTCATAGGTGGTGCGCTGGCCCAGGCGGGCGGCCATATGGCTAAACGTTAGCCGTCTCAAATCAGTCAGCTGCTCACTCCACTGGTCTGTTGACGATAGATCAGTCGCCGCGTAAGGACTGTTCGCCGGGAGCTGTTCGACGGCACCGATCGCGGCCATCAGGCCAAACATGTGACTGTAGCGAGGGGCCAGCCCTTTGCCGCTCGGTTCAGCCTGGCGAGCCAGGCTTTGGGCGTGGCTTAGGGCCAGCAACTCCTGAGCGGTGGGCAGCAGGTCGGGGCTGGGCGGCACTACGCTAGCCAGCTCCAGGGCCCCGGCGCGATCGCCCACCTGCCAGCGCTGGAGAGCCACATCCAAAACAGTCTGACTCCAGGCGTCGATATCCTTTTCAGCCGTCGCCCAAACCTGACTGCGCAGGTCAATGCGGCGCGCCAGCTCTACCGCCTGACGTAAATTCTCAATTTGGTTGGTGTTGGCTAGGGTGCGGGCCTCCAACAGCTGATTCCAGGCCTGCTGCTCGACTAAAAACTGCTGTTGCCAAAATACATAGCGGGTGGTTAACCAGTAGTCGCTCTTGAGGGCCTTAAACTCCTGTAGATGGGTTTTGGCTAGCGCCCAATCGCTGGCGGCTAGGGCCGGTTTGAGCTTGGCCTCGATCGCTCGGCCCTGATCCCAATCCTGCCGCCACTCAAAAATAACCGCCTGGGCCGATTTACGCAGGGGTGTATTGAGGGGAATTCGCTCAGCCAGGTCGATCGCATCGTCGAGCTTACCCGCCTGAGCCCAGCGGTTGGCCAACACCAAAATTTGCTCCGAGGAATCTTCTAAAACCGCCTGGGCCTCGTCGTACTTCGAATCGGTCTTCGGCCAGTCCGCTGTCAGCAGCACCGACTGCACCAGGCTGTTGGGTTCGCCGGTGCGGGCCTGGGCCTGGGCACAGTACAGCAAGTCGCTCTCAGAATGAAAGGGCGTCACCTGGTCGCAGTCGGGCAAGGGGGGAATGCGGGTCAGCCACATCAGCGCCCAGCCGCAAAAGAGGCCCGACCCGGTCAGCAGCAACACCCACAGCGTCAGCCAAAACCACTCCCATGGCTTAACCTGACGGCTCGGTTTAGGTCGCTGCCGACGAGAATTCAAAAGCGAAGAGGCCGGTGTAGATGCCATGAAGTTGAACTACCGAGAGCGAGCTGTAGAATCTAGACTGTCAGAATGGTAAGAGTCCGCTGGATTGGCTCAAACCCCCGCTGAGGCGAAGATGCTGACACATTGTAGAAGCAATCGATAGAGTTGGCCTTAGATTTTAGGTCTATTTTTTGAGGGATGGCATAGGGATGGCGTACGGCATCAAGACCTCGTTTGACAGTTGGCCCTGCAGGCCTCTACTGACAGAAATTCGGCCCATTGGGGCGATCGCCCTAGTAACCCTACTGGGGCTAGCCGCATTGCCGGTTGCCGCCAGCGACCCGCTCAGACAGTTTCTCATTAGCCGCCGTTGCGTGGGCTGTGACTTCAGCGGCAGAGTGCTAGCCGGGGCCAATTTAGACAATGCTGACCTAACGGGGAGCAACCTGGCTGGAGCCAACCTGAGCCAGGCCCGTCTGCCCCGCGCCCAGATGACCCAGGTCAACCTGAGCCAGGCCAACCTGAGCCAGGCCGTGATCAGCCAGGCTGACCTCTCGGAGTCAGATCTAACTGGGGCCAACCTGCGCGAAGCTGTTCTCACGGGCAGCCGCCTGGTCGATGTCAATGCCGTCACGGCCAACCTAGAGAATGCCGAAGCCCGCGACAGCAACTGGGCCGGCAGCGATTTGAGCGATAGCCGCCTAGACGGAGCGGTGTTTAACCAAGCCGGCTTTTTGGGGGCTAACCTGAGCCGCGCGACCCTTACCAACGGCAAATTTTATCGGGCGACTTTTATTGGGGCTCAGCTAGATGAGGCCGACTTCACCGGAGCCGACCTGCGCGAGGCCCTCATTCGAGATGCCTCAGTCGATGGCGCTAACTTTACCGATGCCGACCTGCTGGGTGCCAACCTGGCCCGTACCGACCTCAGCAACGCGATACTTTGCAACACCCGTATGGCCAATGGAGATATTAACAATGACCATTGCACTGACTGATAAGTAGATAGCCCTAATCAAACGACCGTGTGATACTAAATCCCCCTTGGCTAACCCCGATTCAACAGGGAAAACACCCGTTTGCCCCTACGGTTCGGCCCTCTGGGAATCGGGTTATGTGACTCGGATTTGGTATGAGGTGTGACTCGGAT
>JBARVK010000414.1:0-8317 GCA_049646225.1 Nodosilinea sp. | reverse complement strand
TCCCACGAAAAAATTTCCACAGGCGCGCTAAGGTCGTCAGCGATGTTGACAAAGACCGTAGTGCCGCGAATGCCCGCGATCCCGGCTGGGGGCTGGGGGTGGCAAGGCGCAGGGGACTCAGATCCTTGGGTTCTTCGAGAACCCAGGGATCTTGACGGGTAAAACACAGCATTGGGCTTCCTCCAATAGAGACGCATGGGTAGGTAAGCCCAAAAACTTGGCCGCCCCAGACTAGTGCAGTTCGGGGCGGCCTGGGCAATAATAGCCCTAGCCTCCGAGACAGCTGTTCCTGTCGAAGGGGTTAGGTGCCGGTTGGTGCGTCAACACCTTCCGGTACCGTTTGACCAAATTTTTGGGAAGACAAGCTGCACGCAGACAGCCATAGCTCAGTAATCTAGTCGATCTAATCCTCCTGTGCAAGTAAGATTCGTTACGTTATCTGCGGTAGACAGCTTAAACCCGTAGGTTGGGTGAAGCGCTAGCGGAACCCAACAAGGCTGACTGCTGTTGGGTTACACTTCGTTCCACCCAACCTACCCAGCTGAGTAGTCTTTGAGGCTAGCCGAGTAGTCTCTGTGCTTAGTTGAGTAGTCTTTGAGCTTAGTTGAGTAGTCTTTGAGCTTAGACGAGTAGTCTTTGAGCTTAGACGAGTAGTCTCTGAGGCTAGACGAGTAGTCTTTGAGCTTAGTCGAGTAGTCTCTGAGCCTAGACGAGTAGTCTCTGAGCTTAGATGAGTAGTCTCTGAACCTAGACGAGTAGTCTCTGAGCTTAGATGAGTAGTCTCTGAGTCTAGACGAGTAGTCTCCGAGCTTAGACGAGTAGTCTTTGAGCCTAGCCCGGATTATTCACGAAACCGACCATCAGCGGCTGTCATGCCCGTGGCAACGGGCATCCATGAGAGGCAACTTACTCCAGAGTGGATTCCCGCCTTTGTGGGAATGACGAACCTTTCAGTCGGCTCATGAATAATGCAGGCTAGTCGAGTAGTCTCTGAGCCTAGCTGAGTAGTCTTTGAGGGAACTTGTGGTCTACTAAGCATGGTCAATTCCATAAAGTCTAGACAGCGTTGCTATTGAGGATGGTCACAGATGATTGAGGGTGTTATGCCGGTGTTTCGGCAGGTGCAGCGCGTGAGCATTGTCTTGGGCTTTGGTGTATTGGGCTCAATGTTGCCCAACTTCCAGGCCCTTGCTGCCCTCTGCCCCGCTCAACTGACAACCCAGCTCAACGCCGCCCTCGACCAGGCTCCACTGGATACGGCCTATACCGGCCTAGTACTGCAAACCCAGGGGCAAAATCCTCGCACGCTGTACAGCCGCAACGGCGATCGCCTCTTCACCCCAGCCTCCAACATCAAGCTGTTGACCACCGCCGCTGCCGCCCATCAGCTGGGGGGGTACTATCGCTTGCGTACCTCTGTGTATGGCAGTCCCAATGCCGAGGGCATCACCGCGCTGCGGGTGGTGGGGCGGGGCGATCCGAGCCTGACCACGACGCAGATCGACAGTCTTGCTCAGCAGCTGGCTCAGGCCGGGGTGAAGCAGGCCAGCCGCCTGGTGATCGACGACTCCTACTTTCCCGGCTTTGCTACTAACCCCACCTGGGAATGGGAAGACGCCCAGTGGGCCTACGCCGCCCCAGTCAACAGCCTGATTCTCAACCGCAATGCGATCGCCCTACAGCTATCCCCCACCCAAGTAGGTAGCCCTCTCAGCCTGATGTGGCCCCAGCCGTTACCCGCTGGCCCACTGCCGGTCGTCAACGATTCCACCACCGCTGCCGCTGGAGCCGCCGCTAAATCCATCACTCTCTGGCGCACGGGCGGTACACCGACGGTGCGGGTAACGGGTCAGATGGCCCAGGGCAGCAGTCCCCAAACCTACAATTTGGCGGTGCTCAACCCGGCCCAGCAGTTTGCGGCGGCGATGGAGCAGGCGCTGCGGCGGCAGTCGGTGTCGGTGGGTCCAACGGTGATCACCCAGAACCCATCCCCAATTACAGACCCGGAGCTGGCGGCGGTGGAGTCGCCCCAGGTGAGTGAGCTGATGCAGGTGGCCAATCGCGACAGCGACAATCTTTACGCCGAAGCCTTGTTCAAAACCCTGGGGGTGACGGCGGGGGGCAATATTACTGAGGGGGATGACGTCGCTGAGGCCAGCCAGGCCGGAGGCGAGGCGGTCAAGGCGGCTTTAGCCGAACTGGGTGTAGAGGCTACGGCGCTACGTCTGCGGGACGGTTCGGGGCTGTCGCGGCACAATCTGGTGTCGCCAGATTCGCTGGTGGAGACCTTGCAGGTCATGACCACCCACCCCCAGGGGCCGTTCTTTCGCGAATCGCTGGCGATCGCGGGTCAGAGCGGTACCCTCAGCAGTCGGCTGCGGGGCACGGTGCTGGAGGGGCGCTTGCAGGGCAAGTCGGGGGCGCTAACGGGGAATGTGTCGCTGTCGGGCTACGTGCAGCCGCCGAACTATGAGCCGCTGGTGTTTAGCATTTTGATCAATCACTCCAATCAGCACGCTAGCGTACTGCGGCAGAAAATCGACGAGCTGTTGCTGCTGGTGGCACAACTGCGCGAGGGGTGCTGAGGTGATTCAAATAGTCCGTCATGCCCGTTTGCATGGGCATCCAGTGGAGCAGCCGATCTAAATGGATTCCCGCTGCTGTGGAAATGACAGGCGCGCGCTATTTTCAGGGTAATGACGGGCACGATGCTTTTGTCAACCTTGGGATGCACCGCTGGCACTAGCGATCCCGAGGCTGGGCCTATGCCCTAGAGGGGATAGCAGAGCTGAAATTCGGTGGGAAAATAGACGTATTAGAGTAGAGATTGCCTCTGCTCCAGGCCTGAGCGGGCTGGGGGAAGCTTTCGTCTATACTCGTTTCATTCCAGAACCGATTTGGCGATCGCGCGAGGTAGTCAGCATGGTGACGGCAAAACAGGTGGCTACAGCTACAGAACCAGCGGCATTGCAGATTGACGATTCCCTGCGGTTTCAGCAGTTTCAAAAGCTGCTGCGCGATCGCTGGTGCTCTACCGATCGGTTTGACACTCAGGAGCGCCACATTGTGGTGGTGCCCTCCCTCAGCCTCGACCAGGAAGAGCTGCAAAAAATTGAGGGGGTCAACCACTACGAGGAGCGGCTGCTGTTTTCGCTGATTCGGCTGCGTAACCCCAATACTCACATTGTCTACGTCACTTCCCAGCCGCTGCACCCCAGCATTATCGACTACTACCTGGAGCTGCTGCCGGGTATTCCTAGCTCCCACGCCCGCGATCGCCTGAAGCTATTTGCTGCCTACGACGCCTCCCGCAAACCCCTCAGCCAAAAGGTGCTAGAGCGCCCCCGCCTGCTAGAGCGCATTCGCAAAGCCGTTGACCCCGAGCGGGCCTACATGACCTGCTATAACTCTACCCCCTGGGAGCGCGAACTCTCCCTAGCCCTAGGACTGCCACTGCTGGCCCTAGATCCAGATCTACTTCACTGGGGTACCAAAAGCGGCAGCCGCGAAATTTTCAGGCGCTGCGGCATCCCCCACCCGATCGGCAGCGAGCTGGTATTTTCTGAAGCTGAGCTGGCCACCGTTACCGCTGAACTGTGGGAGCAAGACCCCAGCCTCCAGCGCGTTGTGATCAAACTCAATGAAGGGTTCTCAGGCGAGGGTAACGCTCTACTCGACCTCCGCAAGCTTCAGGACTTTGCTCCAGGGCACGCCGAGCATGGCGATCGCGTCCGGGCAATTGCCGAATCATTTCACTGTCTCAGTTTTCAGTGCGACACCGAGACCTGGGATCACTTTGGGGCCAAAATTCCGGTCCTGGGCGCGATCGCTGAGGCCTTTGTCGAAGGCGACCACAAAGAATCGCCCAGCGTGCAGGGCCGCGTTACCCCCCTGGGCGAGGTCGAAATTCTCTCCACCCACGATCAAGAACTGGGTGGCCCCGATGGTCAAATTTTTCTGGGGTGCTCTTTCCCTGCTCGGTCCGACTACCGGCTTGAGATTCAAGAAATGGGCCACCGCATCGGCCAAGAACTGGCCCGTCAGGGTGCCCTGGAACGCTACGGTGTTGACTTTATTGCCGTTGCCAAAGGCGACCCCCAAGCCCCCGAGTGGGACTTGCAGGCGATCGAAATTAACCTGCGCAAAGGCGGCACCACCCACCCGCTGATGGCGATGAAAATGCTCACCGAGGGTCGCTTTCACCAGGCTGACGGGCTGTTCTACACCAAGCAGGAGCAGGTGCGCTACTACCGTGCCTCTGACAACCTGCAAAAGCCCCACTACAAAGGTCTGCTGCCCAGCGACTTGATGGATATCATCGTCACCAAGCAATTGCACTTCAACTCCATTAGCGGCGTGGGGGCAGCCTTTCACCTGATGGGCTGCCTGTCGGAGTACGGCAAAGTCGGCCTCACCTGCATTGGCACCAGCCCCGACCACGCCCGCGAAATCTACGACCAGGTGGTGGAGGCCCTGGATGAGTCTACGTCAGGCCATCATCCAGCCTGAGGTCGGCTGGGGCATTCGTGGGCCTGGGTTCCCTGGGGCAGGACGGGCCAGAAGCCCATCCCACCAGAGAGTTGCTATTTCGGGTTTTGGGGTTATCTAGAGAAGTCCTGGGGGATAGTTAGCGGTACTTAAACCCTTGGCCTAAGCCTGCCCCTCACCGACAATCGCCCGCATGCCCTCCAGCGTCGCTGGAATGCTGCGCGGGTCCATAAACATCACCTTGCTGCTGTCGCTGCTGCCGATTTTCAGCCCCATCTCCATGTAGTGCTGGGCGATTAGAAATTGCAGTGCCTCGCGCATGCCGGGGTCGGTAGACAGGGTTTTGGCAATCACCTGCATGGCCTCGGCGGTACCCTGGGCCTGCAATAGCTGCTCCTGGCGGAGAGCCTGGGCGCGCAGCACGATGGTTTTTTGCTGGGCTTCGGCATCGAGAATGGCTGCTTTTTGGCGGGCTTCAGCGTCGAGTACTGCCGACTCAGCCCGACCTTTGGCCGAGTTGACGGCTGACTCACGCTCCCCTTCGGAGGTCAGTACAGCGGCTCGCTTTTTGCGCTCGGCGGCCATTTGCAATTCCATCGAATCCTGCACAGCCTTGGAGGGCACAATGTCGCGCAGTTCGACCCGGGTGACTTTTACGCCCCAGGGGTCGGTCGAAATATCTAGCTCGCGCAGCAGTAGTTCGTTGATGTCAGAACGGGCGGTAAAGGTTTGATCTAGCTCAAGCTGTCCCATCTCCGAGCGAATTTGGGTGAGCACCAGGTTGACCATCGCCGACTGTAGGTTTTCGACCTTGTAGTAGGCCTTTTCCATGTCGATAATTCGCCAGTACACGACAGCATCTACGGTAATCGATACGTTGTCGCGGGTAATGCACTGCTGGGGCGGAATATCGAGCACGCGCTCTCGAATGGTTTGCTTGAAGACCACCTTGTCGAGAAAGGGCACCAAAAAGTTGAGGCCGGGGGTGAGTTTTTTGCCGTTGTATTTACCCAAGGTCTCGACCAGAGCCTCGTCGCTCTGGTTAACGATTTTGACGGAGCTGGCGGCAATTGACCCGCCAAAAATCAGCACAATTAGAAAGCTAAAAAAGCCGCCCATAGAGATAATTCCTTAACAGTTTGCGATAGTGCAATAGAACGGTTTGCGGTCGGGGTGAGCGTGGCCTGGACTGGTCTGCCTAAGCCCTCAGTGCGCTTTCGGGGATGACATACAGGGTATTGCCCTTGCGGCTGACCACGACCACCGGCTGATTGGCACCAATGGTAATGGTTTCGTCGTCACAGCGGGCCTGCCAGGAGTTGCCTTCGTAGATCACCCGCCCGGTTTCCCCTGGCGCGATCGCGGTCAGGGTGCGAGCCTCGGTAGACTCTTGCAAAATAGGGGGGGTGCGGGTCGGCATAAACCGCCGCAGCAGGACAATAAACACCAGCGATAGCGCCACCCAAACCACCAGCTGGAGGCTAAAGATCGGTACCACCAGGGCCATAAAGGCCACCACAAAGGCGCTTATACCCAGGGTCGATTCTACAAACCCCGTGGGCAGAAACAGCTCCATCAGGCAGAATACGGCCCCCAGAATGGCCCAAAACAAGGGATAGTTCATGGCAACCTGGTAGAAAGACGGAGGCGCTACAGAAGGACAACTTCAAGTCGGGTCAGCCCGATTCCAGATTGCCCGTCAGAAAGGTTCGCTATCCTCATAGGATTAATCTATCTTTAGGGTCGAGCCTAATGGGGGCTTGATTACGTTGTTTTAAGAGATTCCTGGCGTTGAAGTGTGCCGATCGCCCTATGAACCGTGTTGAACGCCGTCCCTCTCGCTATCAACCCTACCTGTGGGTGGTTGGCTCTGACCTGGAGAGTCTGCCAGTAGATGAGCTGGTGGGCCAGCGCTACCGGGTCGTAGCCCCATATATTTGGCTCGATACTCAGCCCGACCAGCGCCCCAGCGCCCCCGACACCTTTCCGGCTGAGGCGCGGCCCTACCTTCAGGCCCACCCCCATCGACTGCATGTGCCTGGGCTCTACGGTGTTTTAGAGCGTACGGGGGCTGCTCCTATTTTACTGCTGGATAATGCTCCCATTCATCCCCAGGCGGGGGAGCTGCTGCCGGAACTAGAGGCCGGACTGTTTAGCGCGTCGCCCCTGCGCCAGGCTAACTGGCTGTGGCAGCTGTGGGCGTTGTGGGGCAGTCTGGGCGACCTGGGGCTGGGGCGCAGTCTGCTTCTGCCGGGTAATCTACGCGTTGATGGCTGGCGGCTGCGGCTGCGGGAGCTGGTGGCCAATGGTGACGCAGACCCACCCACCCTGGCGGATCTGGCGAATCTGTGGCGATCGCTGCTCTCTCCGCTGCACCTGGCGGTTTCGGAGCCGCTGCGAGCGATCGTCAACCAACTCGATGCGGGTATCCTCGACGCCGAGACCCTTGCTCTCGACCTCAACCAGATTTTGCTGCGCCAGGCGGCGGCGGTGTCAACCCGCATTGCCCTGGCCGGGGCCACGGCCCAGGGGCCAACCCAGCCCCGCAACGAAGACGCCTGCTGGCCCCAGGGGGTGCAAACCGAAGCGGCTGGCCTGCAGATTGCGATCGTCTGCGACGGCGTGGGAGGCCATGACGATGGTGCCATTGCCAGTCAGCTGGCGGTGCAGTCGCTGCAAATTCAGCTTCAGGCGCTGCTGGCTGAGGCTCAAAATGAGCTGCGGGTGCTGCCGCCCCAGATCATCGTTCAGCAGCTTGAGGCGATCATTCGCATTGTCAACGAGCTGATCAACTTTCAAAACGACAACCGGGGCCGGGTCGGTCGCCAGCGCATGGGCACCACCCTGGTGATGGCGGTGGTGATTCCCCAGCGGGTACAGACCGACCAGGGCTGGGAGCGCGTCAGCGAGGTGTATTTGGCCCACGTGGGTGACAGCCGCGCCTATTGGATTACCCCCGACTACTGCCATCCGCTCACCGTCGATGACGACATCGCCGGACGCGAGGTGATAGCCTGCCGCCAAACCTGGCCGATGGCCCAGGAGCGCAGCGATGCCGGGGCCCTCACCCAGGCCCTAGGTACTCGCAGCGGCGAGCATTTAGCGCCCCACATTCAGCGCTTTGTATTTGATGAAACGGGCATTTTGCTGCTCTGCTCCGATGGCCTTAGCGACAACTATCGCATCGAAGATGCCTGGGCCAACTACATCGGCCTGATTATCAAAGACATTGTCACCCTCGACTCGGCGGTGGCCTCGTGGATTGAGCTAGCCAACCAAAAAAATGGGCACGACAATACCGCCGTGGTGCTCATGCAGCACAAGCTCTTTACTCCCTCCACGGCCCAGACTGAGCCAGACACCGCCGCTGGTGAGGGGGGCTGGCAAGAGACGGTGCCCCCAGGTGGCGCCAAGCTCTACGGCGAAAACGTGCCCCAGGAGGAGTTTGAGCCTGCGACCGCCCCGTCGCGGCAACTGCCTGGGATACCGCGCTGGGTGTTAGCGGTGTCGGGGTCGGCGCTGCTGCTGGCGCTGCTGGGCTGGTGGTGGCTAGCGAACCGATCGCCCGATGTGCCCGAGCCGCCGTCTACACCACCTGTGGCTCCGGCTCCCTAGGGGAGATGGGTGGATGGGTGGATGAGTGGGTGGGTATGCGGGTAGTTGAGTTCCCGTAGGGTAGGTGAGGCGAAGCGTAACCCAACGGCGATCAGCCTTATTGAGTTCTGCTAGCACGCCACCCACCCTAAAAATTTAGTCTTGACAGACCACTAGGCTGAAGGATTGAGTTGAGTCAGGGCGATCATGGGGATTTTTACCGACACCTTTACGA
>JBARVK010000413.1:0-2010 GCA_049646225.1 Nodosilinea sp. | reverse complement strand
CCTTAGTGCTGTCTGAAGGTGCTGACGACACCAACAGACAGCTAACCCCGTAAATCTCGTAAGTAAACTGCGGGTGGCTAGGGTTTTCGCGTTCTGTTTTCCTCAAACTCACAAAAGGAAACAGAACCGATGTTTAAATATCTAGAACCAGACCCCAGCGATAATCAGGAAACTCACGCAGGGACCGGGTCCCTGCCACTACCGCCGAGATCTGGAGCCACCAATAAAGGGACCCGGTCCCTAACCCCCGAAAGAGCATCACTGGTCTAAAACTTCTTTGTGGCTAAACACTCCCTCGACACCCACGTCATAGATAATCGGCACTCCCGTCGCCAGTTCCAGGGTAGCCACTGCCTCTTCGCTAAGGCTATCCAGCACCATCAAAATCGATCGCAGCGAATTGCCGTGGGCTGCCACCAGCACGTTTTTCCCCGCCTTCAGCTCTGGCACAATGGCCTGCTCAAAGAACGGCACCGTTCGCTTTACTGTATCTTCCAGGCTCTCGCCCCCCGGCGGTCGCACATCGTAGGAGCGCCGCCAGAGGTGAACCTGCTTTTCGCCAAACTTCTTTGCCATTTCGGCTTTGTTTAACCCTTGCAGGTCGCCGTAGTAGCGCTCATCTAGAGCCGGGGAACGAATAATTTTGAGTTCCTTGTCGGCGTCGCCAAAATGGTGATCCCAGCCGTGCCAGTCGGGTTCAGCCGGGTCGTGCCAGATGTATGGAATGCGATCGCCCCGCACCGCCTCACACTCAGTCAGGCACACAATCGCTGTTTCAATCGCCCTGATCAGCATGCTGGTGAAGCAAATATCGACGGTATAGCCCGCATCACGCAGCTTGCAGGAGGCGATCGTGGCCTCGGCCCGACCGCGATCGCTCATGGGCACATCCACCCAGCCGGTGAACTTGTTGGCCGCGTTCCATAGGCTTTGCCCGTGGCGAATCAGAATAAGTTTGGCCATAGAGCAGGGAGGTACTATCGTTTACTTGGCAGCATAAGAGTCAATGCCTAGCGCTTTCGGCTTAGCCAGAAGCCCGTCCTAGATCTTCTGAAGACTGGCTGCATCGGTGACCGATAGCCATCGGCCTGGGGCCGTAGGTATTCGATTATTGTAGGGGTGGAGCGTTGAACGCGCCCCTCCGAACTTCACTCGTCCGTTGTAAAGGGGGTTTGAGCCCATCCTCGCAGTTGCCCGTTGGCTTTTAGCCATTTCAGGGCTTCGCGCTGGCTGAGGGAAGCCAGCGGGGTGCTAGCGACAAAATCTTGAACAGCATCGGGAGCTGTTTTGGAATACTCCCGTAGTGCCCAGCCGATTGCCTTTTGAATGAAGAACTCCTTCGAACGGCTGTTTTGCTCTACCAGGGAGAACAGCAGGGCGGCGTCGGTGTCGGCTTTGTAGCCCAGCTGGAACAATAGCGTGGTGCGGCGCAGCCAAAAATTACCTGAGTCGCGCCAGGTATTGATTACGGCATCACGGCAGTCGGGGTACTGCTGCAACAGGTTGCCGACGCTGTGGCTGGCAATGGAGTCGACGGTATCCCACCAGGCCCGGGTAGTGATCAGGTGCTCTAGCAGCGGCACTAGATCGGGGGTGAGCTGCTTTTGCCAGCGCCCTAAAAAGGTAAGGGCAACGTACTGGTACTCGCGCTCAGGCCAGGTCCACAGCTCGCGCACAACCGCCTCGAGCTGGTCTAGGGCAGGTAGCCCGTGATCGGCCAGGAACTGTTTGATCAACGTTTTTTGAGCTGGCCCCTTAATGCCTAGAAACTCGAACTGGTTTCTCATATACGCTTTCATGGGTGCCGCCTGGCTGGGGTCGGCATGTTGTTCAAAGCATTCTTTGAGGCTCTGGAGGTAGGGTGTCATGACTGGGCACCTGATTGGCGATGAATGCACTGCGGGCCGTTCAGAGATCAGCTATGGAACAGAGGCAGCACAATTTATCTTTCTTCATATCCTTGGGGCTTAATCTCCCTGGGAAAAGAGGTTTGCGGTGAAAGCATTAAGC
>JBARVK010000412.1:0-5198 GCA_049646225.1 Nodosilinea sp. | reverse complement strand
ATGGAGTTTTGTCCAAGGAATCGCTACAGTTCCTAACCTGGACCTGGGCAGAGCGTTTTGCAATGGGGAAATAATACACTGAGGACGCTGTTTGAATTGTTATGTGGTTCCGATCATCCCTTGAGCTCTTTGTTTACCGAGTACCCGACCTATGGCTTCTAACGTTCCGTCGAGTCGCCCCAGCCTCGCTGCTCCCAAACCGTTCTCAATTTGGGGCAAGCTGGCCTTTGGGTCCGGAGACATTGGGCCGGGCATGACCGCCAACCTGCTGGCCTTTTCGTACCTGATCTTTTTGACCACGGCGGCGGGGCTGAGTCCGGTGGCGGCGGGCTCAGTGCTGGCGATCGGGCGGATCTGGGATGCGGTAAACGACCCGTTTATTGGGTATCTAAGCGACAAAACCCGCACCCGCTGGGGGCGCCGCTACCCCTGGATTGTGCTGGGGGCGATTCCCTTTGGGGTGACGTTTTTCTTGAACTGGGTGGTGCCCGGTTGGGAGAGCGATACCGCTAAGTTTTGGTACTACGTGGTGATCTCGCTGCTGTTTCAGGTGTTTTACACGGTGGTGAATTTGCCCTACACCACCCTCACTGCCGAACTGACTAAGGACTACGACGAGCGCACTGAGCTCACCGCCTTTCGCCTGGGCTCGTCGCTGTTTGGAGCGATCGCGGCTCTGGGCCTGGGTCTGGTGATTACCCAGTCGATCGCCGATCTGCGCCAGCAGTACCTGGTACTGGGGGGCATTTGCTCGGTGCTGGCGGTGCTGCCGCTGCTGTGGTGCGTGTGGGGTACCTACCCCTATGCGGTGCAGCGCAACGCGCTCCAGCCCGCCGATACCGACGAAGTTGCCCTGTCGTTTCCGGCCCAAATTAAGGTGGTCTTTGCCAACCGGGCCTTTTTGTTTGTGGTGGGCATTTACCTGTTTGCCTGGCTGGCGCTGCAGATGACCGCCAGCATCATTCCCTTCTACACCACGTTTTGGATGGGGCTGGACTCGTACTTTTTAGCGGCGCTGCTGGTGCAGGGGACCGCCATTTTGATGATGGCGGTGGTCAACCAGCTCAGCCGCCGCCTCGGGAAGCAGGAGGCCTTTTACATCGGCATTGGCGTCTGGATTATTGCTCAGATTGCGCTGTTTTTTGTCCAGCCGGGGCAGGTGGCGTTTTTATATCTGCTGTGCATTGTGATTAGCTTTGGGGTAGCCACAGCCTATGTAGTGCCCTGGGCCATGCTGCCCGATGTGATCGAGCTTGACGAGATCAAAACCGGCCAGCGGCGCGAGGGCGTTTTTTACGCGTTTATGACGCTGCTGCAAAAGGTGGGTCTGGCCCTGGGGCTGTTTTTGGTCAGCCTGGCGCTCCAGTTTTCGGGGTTTGTCAGCGGGGCCACCCAGCAGTCTGACAGCGCCTTGCTGGCGATTCGGGTATTCATTGGCCCGGTACCGATGGTGCTGCTGCTGGCGGCGATCGCGCTGGCCCGGTTTTACCCCATTACCCGGCAGATGCACGAAGAAATGCTGCTGCAGCTGGCCGAACGTCATCGGCAGCAGGGGGCTGACTCGGAGGGCCTTGAATAGACTGCGGCATCAGCTGGCTGATGCTGACCGCAGGGGAGATGGGAAGAGGCGCCAACGGACTTACGACTAATCTTAGAAATAATGTGTTAGTTTTAAGGGCAATTGCAAAGTTACACGCCTAATTCAGCGCCTGCTACGGGTTTGCTGAAGCGGAGGAACCAATTTTTGGGGCTTATCTCAGGGCGAATCACATCGCTAGAGAAGGGGATCTCTCACCCCTCGCCCGTCAGCTAACTCCGTCGGCCTTGGGAGAGAACGTACTGGAAGCATTTTCTAGCGCTATCCGTAGTTCTCCTACGACAGTTCCCCCTCGGTGATTGACCGTCATCGAAGGGTTTTTGTTTAACACTACAACAGGAGACAGGCTATGGAAACCTGGTCTGGGATCACCGCTTCGGTGATCTTCTTTGGGGTGTTAGCCCTGATCGCTACCGAACGTCTGCACCTGACCATTGCCGCTTTTTTGGGGGCAATGCTGCTGATTTTTCTGCACGTGCTTTCGCTAGATCAGGCGATCGCCTACATCGGCCAGAGCCACGCCACCCTGGCGCTGTTCTTTGGGGTGATGGTGATGGTGCGGGCCTTTGAACCCACCAAAATTTTTGAGTATCTGGCCACCCAGATGGTGATTATGGCCCGGGGCGAGGGCAAGCGGCTGCTGTTGGGCATTGTGGCGATTACAACCCCGATCTGTGCCATGCTGCCCAACGCCACTACGGTGATGCTGCTGGCACCCCTGATTCCTCCGATGGCGGCGGAGCTGAATATCAATTTTGTGCCGCTGCTGATTTTGATGGTGTTTGTAGCCAACAGCGCTGGCCTGCTGACCATCGTCGGCGACCCGGCCACCTTCATTGTGGGCAGCTCGATCAACATGAGCTTTTT
Organism: Nodosilinea sp.; assembly: GCA_049646225.1. Classification (GTDB taxonomy): domain Bacteria; phylum Cyanobacteriota; class Cyanobacteriia; order Phormidesmidales; family Phormidesmidaceae; genus Nodosilinea. Next base: position 2,734 of record JBARVK010000412.1, on the reverse strand, counting down.
GGACTATCTGCTGAAGCTGAGCTTGGGTGGCGTCGTGGCGATCGCCACCATCGTCGTCATGCTGCCCATTCTCTTCCCCAGCACCTGGAACAAAAAGCTAGACAACCTCGACCACCTGCCCCACCCGGTGGTTAACCACCCCCGCATGCTGGCGCTGGGCGGCGTGATTGTGGCCATGGTGCTGGTGCTGTTTGTGGTGGGTGAGAGTTTGCCGGTGCCCATTTCGCCCGCGGCGATCGCCCTGTTGGGGGCCGCCCTCTGTCTGCTGCTCACCCACCACAGCGGCATCGACACCGTGCAAAACATTCTGCGCGATGTGGACTGGAGCACCCTAGTCTTTTTCATGAGCGTGTTTGTGCTGATCGGCGGTCTCCAGGAAACCGGGGTGATCAGCGCCGCCTCGAGTCTTCTGGGGGTGGTGATTGGCCAAAATATCGCCCTGGGGTCGATGCTGCTGCTGTTTGCCACTGGCATTCTATCCAGCCTGATCCCCAACATTCCCCTGGTGGTGGCCATGGTGCCCCTGCTGAAGGAATACTTGGTGAACGTGAACCTAGTAGGGCCAGAGCTGCTGTCGCCCGACTTTGCTGGGCAGATTCCGCCGGAAATTTTGCCGCTGTTTGCAGCCATGATGTTTGGCGCTACCCTAGGCGGCAACGGCACCCTGGTAGGCGCATCTTCGAATATTGTGGCGGCAGGTATTGCTGAACAGCACGGCAAGCCGATCTCCTTCCGCCTGTTTCTCAATTACGGCCTGCCGCTGATGGCGCTACAGCTGGTGGTGATTAGCGTCTACGTGGGCGTCCGGTTCCTGCTGTAGGTCGGGACGAAACACTGGGGACGTCTGTCATCAATTGTTCAAATTCTACCCGGCTAAGTCATAGGGAATCCGACTTAAGCCGGGTAGAATAGTTAGCATTGTTACCGTTGTTTGGGCCAGACCAGCGCTGGGAATAACCCCAAGGGAATTTCCAGCCCAGGGCCCTCAGCTCACACCAGCCCTTCACTGTCTACCCTGTGGGAGTCACCATGCAGAACCCGCCCAGCCCCGATCGCATTCTCATCTTCGACACTACCCTGCGCGACGGCGAGCAGTCGCCGGGGGCTACCCTAAATGTCGAAGAGAAGCTGGTGATCGCGCGGCAGCTGGCGCGCCTGGGGGTGGATATTATTGAGGCCGGGTTCCCCTTTGCCAGCCCCGGTGACTTTGAGGCGGTGCAGAAAATTGCCCGTGAAGTCGGGACAGAAACCGGCCCCACCATTTGCGGTTTGGCCCGCGCCACCAGGGGCGACATCGAGCGGGCCGGAGAAGCGATCAAGCCCGCCGCCAAGGGCCGCATTCACACGTTTTTGGCCACCTCCGACATCCACATGCAGTACAAGCTGCGCAAGAGCCGCGAAGAGGTGCTGGCGATCGCCCCCGAGATGGTGGCCTACGCCAAGACCTTCACCGACGATGTCGAGTTTTCGCCCGAAGATGCGGGGCGATCGGACCCAGAGTTTCTCTATCAGGTGCTGGAGGCGGCGATCGCAGCCGGGGCCACCACCGTCAACATCCCTGACACCGTGGGCTACCTAACCCCATCAGAGTTTGGCGGCCTGATTCGCGGCATTAAAGAAAACGTACCGAATATCGATCAGGCGGTGATCTCCGTCCACGGCCACAACGACCTGGGTTTGGCCGTGGCCAACTTCCTCGAAGCGGTCAAGAACGGCGCGCGCCAGCTGGAATGCACCATCAACGGCATCGGCGAGCGGGCGGGCAACGCCGCCCTCGAAGAACTGGTGATGGCCATGCACGTGCGCCGCGCCTTCTACAACCCCTTCCTGGGTCGCCCCGCCGACTCGGAGGAACCGCTGACAAACATCGACACCCGCCAGATCTACAAAACCTCGCGCCTGGTGTCGAACCTGACCGGCATGTTTGTGCAGCCCAACAAAGCGATCGTCGGAGCCAACGCCTTCGCCCACGAGTCGGGCATTCACCAGGATGGCGTGCTCAAAAACAAGCTTACCTACGAGATCATGGATGCGACGTCCATCGGTCTCACCGACAACCAGATTGTGTTGGGCAAGCACTCGGGCCGCAACGCCTTTCGCACCCGCCTGCAAGAGCTGGGCTACGAGCTCGATGACCAGGCCCTCAACCGCGCCTTTTTGCGCTTTAAAGAGCTGGCCGACAAGAAAAAAGAGATCACCGACTGGGATATTGAGTCGATCGTCAATGACGAAACCCAACAGGCCCCCGAGCACTTCCACCTCGATCTGGTGCAGGTTTCCTGTGGCGACAGCGCCAAGCCAACCGCTACGGTGACGCTACGCACGCCCGATGGCCAAGAGCTGATGGATGCTGCGATCGGCACTGGTCCGGTAGATGCGGTGTATAAGGCGATCAACCGGGTGGTGGATATCCCTAACGAGCTGATCGAGTTCTCGGTGCAGTCGGTAACGGCGGGCATTGACGCCCTCGGCGAAGTTACCATTCGCGTGCGCCATGAAGACCGGGTGTTTTCGGGCCATGCCGCCAATACCGATATTGTGGTGGCCTCGGCCCACGCCTACCTGCACGCGCTAAACCGCCTGTACACGGCGCTGCAAGGGGAAAAAGTGATTCATCCCCAGCGCGATGCGGTGACGGCGTCGCTGTAAGCGCGTTACTCCTTGCCCAAGCGTGGGGGACTCAGTGCGATCGCTGAGCGAGGTCGAAGCGAGCAACGCCGCCATGGGGATGGCC
>JBARVK010000411.1:0-4570 GCA_049646225.1 Nodosilinea sp. | reverse complement strand
TCTTCGTACAGGCTGTGGCGATCGATAAATTCATCAATAGGGTTTTCAACCGGTTCAACAATTTGGAGGGTGTCATCAGTCAAACCCTGATCCTTAAGATACTGATCAATCAGCAGGGGCTCGCGTTCTACCGGTTTATAGGAGCTAGGTTGACTGGTGCTCGGGGGCCAAAATTTCATATCTGCCTCCAGCGGTTGCACAGCTAGGACTTGGGAGGGAATACACTTTTGACGCAGATAGTTTAATTGTACTATAATGAATCAAAGGCCCGACTTTGCATGTCAGGCCTCTACCGATTAGCTCAGGCTCTTGCGACAGAGGTCAAAGGAGGTCAGCAGGTAGATGAACACCCTTACAAGCCTTGGACAAAGACTGGGTTTTGAACCTCCGTCGCAGCGATCGCAATAGATCTATCAAAGCCTTACCAGTCGAGACTGCCTCTAGGGGAGAACAATCTCCTTGATGACTTTTTCATCTTCAACAATGCCCAGGCGACGCCCTTTTTTCATTTCCTCTTGGGCTATGCCGTAGAGCGCCAGCCCGGTTCGCAACACGTCGGCCATATTCTTTCCTGATTCTGTGGCTAGTTGCTGTAGAAGCTCGTAGGCCGGTGGAGCCAGGTCAAGATTTAGCCGTTTGCGCTTTTGGGCTGTAGCGGTATCGGATGCTTTGCTGGTGGTGTTGGGCATAGTGATCTCCTTGTATGGTGTGCACAGCTAAGACAGAATACTGAATCGGAAATGGGCTATTGATTCAGCAGGGTCGAATATATGGGTCAGCCACAGGAACGCACCCATATTGCAGTTTTACGACTCTACAGAGTTATACAGCGTAGATCAATAGCTTTCCTCATGAAATGGGTATATTTTACGCCTCCTATACATATCTCAGTTGTGTATAACACTCATTATGTACACAATTATACCAATAATAAAACTGTGCAGGCCCCGTAACGATACTGAGACCTGCACAGATTAGCTCTATCTATGGTGCGAAATGAGGCGATCGCCCTCCTCATCGTCACTGTCGTCAGCATTGACCAATTGCTCCACTAAGGTGAAGATCTTGCTGAGGCGAGGCGCAATGCCCCGTGTCGTACGCAAGGGACGGCGGGAGCCGGGCAAACTTTTGAAGCGCCAGTTCGCGCTGCGGTGCAGCGGCATGGCAGGCTTCGTTGGCCAGGGGGCCAGGCTGGTTCGATAACCATTGCCCGAGTTGAGATTCACTGGGTAAGCAGGATTTAGGTACATACATCTTCTCCTAGTAAGAGTAAACCGTTTGATCTGAAAGCCCGAGTTGGGCGTTGACCCGCTGCACCGGTTCAACAATGAGCGTGGTGGCGTTGTGTTGGCCTACAACGCAGACCGGAGCACCTGGCAAAATGACGACCTGATAGCGGCACAACGCGAACCACGTCGTGGCTTGAAATGCAACTCGACCTCGCTCATCGGGTCGAATCACTTCGGTCACCGTTGCCCGCTGCCGCAGATAGGCATCAGGTGGTGGAGGAGTGGGCTTAGCCGCAAAGGGCCAGCCAGATAGCGAAGGCTGAATCTTGAACACCATTACGACTACCTCTCTAAGCTTAGGATGAATAAAAATGCAGCCTGATTTATGTCCTGGATATATACTACATACATATTTTTTGTGTGTCAATATCTTTTAGCTATCAACCCAGTTGAGCTTATAGCGGCTATAGGCCCAGCTGGGTTAATGGCTGTCGCAACAAAGGTTAGGCCGCTTCCCCAAAGAGACTGCTGGCCATGGGGATGGGCCGCTAGTCTCAGGTCTTTAGCTCTAGGCGTTGGCCAGTCTCAGAGCAGCCAACGCCATAAACCCCGGCCACACAAAAGAGACCTCAGCGCTTGTAAGGCACTGTCAGTGATCAGACTTTTGAGCTGACGTGAGCGGAATCAGTGCAGTCGCTAGCCCTTGAGATCGGCTGCTAGCTTTCTGCCTGCGATGACGCTATACCGGGTTGGCTAGCGGCGGCCAGGCGATTGACGCTAGCCTAGGGGCGCAGGCGAGCCGCGCCAACCGTGGGCAGCTTGATAGGGATGGCTTAAAGCAGGTTGTGGAAGGCTATAAATCCATGGGCAGACACCAAACTGTATGCCTTGTCCCCTGTTTAATCGTGAATCGAGCCGTCGGGCATGATCGCCCCAGTGAGAATGGTGCCGGTGAGCTTGACCATCGTGCGCCCCCCCACGGCGACCTTGGCCCCGCTGAGGTCGGCCCCGCTGAGGTCAGCCCCGCTAAAGTCGGCACCGATCAGGTCTGCTTCGCGCAGGTTGGCGTGGCTGAGGTCGGCCTGGAGCAGGTTGGCGCGAAACAGCTTGGCCTTGCTGAGGTTGGCCCGGTTGAGGTTGACCTTGTGCAAAAAGGCATCGCTGAGGTCGGCCCCGCTCAGGTTGGCCTCGCTCAGGTTGCGGCCCGCAAAGTCTTTTTCGCGCAGGTTGGCCCCGCTCATGTCGGTACCGCTGAGGTCGGGACTTTGGCGCGATCGGTGGGTACTAGCCGCCCCGTTGCGCGTATGGGCGTTGTAGCTGTTGTAAGAGTCGTTGGGCTTGCTGCTGGATGCACCGTTGGCTGCCGCGCTGCCGCTAGCTGCTTTGCTGCTGGTGGAGCTCGCCTGACTTTGGGAGCTAGAGCTGCTGGAGCTGCCGTTGGCACTGGGGGCGTTGTTGCCCCCCACGCCGGCCGCTGCATCGCGGCGCTGGCGGTAGGTCTGCGACTGGCCGGTACTGGAGGATGCAGAGCCGCTAGTGCTAGTGCTGTCGCTGCTTTGACCCGTGCCGCCGTTGTCGGCCCCACTACTGCCGTAGTAGCTGCCGCCGTAGGTGCTGCGCTGGTAGCGGTAGTAGCGATTTTGGGAGGTCGATCGCTGATCGTCGTCGTCAGCATCGTTGCTGGCGCTTTGGGCGCGGGAGCTGCCGTAGCTGTTGCCATGGGCCGATCGGTAGTCGCTGCCGTAGCCTGCGGTAGAAGCTCGATAGCTGCTGGCGGTGCCGTAGCGGCTGCCGGTGGTGCTGGTGGTGCTGCGACCCGCGCGGCTGTGCGATCGCAGCACGTCGCGCGCATGGTTGAGCGCCTTAATCTTGTCCTGGGCTTTTTGGTACAGCCGCTCGTTGTCTTGGGGAATGCGATCGGGATGCCAGACAAACACCAGATCTTTGTAGGCCTGGTTCACGGCTTCCAGTGAAGCACCGGGCTCTAGCTCCAGAATTCTATAGGCGTTGTCCAGCTCTCGCATGTAGGGACGATCTCACGCTTAGGGTGTTAAAGCCAGTGCTTAACTCATAACATTTTAGGCGGCTTCCCCCCCGAGCGTAAGACCTGAACAAGTATCTACCGTTTTGCTTAACGGATTTACGGGCGAATCCCTTGATTCTTCGATAGATCTTCGGGGATCAGCGCAGCTTAATATACATACATTAAGTTCAGTGCGCCTTTCGGCAAGTCTTGGGGCCGCTGGTTAGTAGGAGGAAGAGGCAATGCGTGTGCTGGTCATGGGTGGAACCCGGTTTATTGGCGTGTATTTGACCAAGCTATTGGTTGAGCAAGGGCATGACGTGGTGCTGTTTAACCGGGGCAACCGGCCAGCGCCGGTGGAGGGGGTGGCGACAATTGTGGGCGATCGCACCGATGCCGACAGCCTCAAAACCCAGCTCTCAGGCGAAAGCTTCGACGCCGTCTTCGACAACAACGGGCGCGAGCTAAGCGATACCCAGCCCTTGATTGAAATTTTTGGCGACAAACTCCAGCACTTTGTCTATGTCAGCTCAGCGGGGGTGTACCTCAAGTCTGACCAGATGCCGCACATCGAAGGCGACGCGGTGGATCCTAAAAGCCGCCACAAGGGCAAGTTTGAAACCGAAGCCTATCTGCAAGCCCAGGGGGTGCCGTTTACGTCCGTGCGCCCGGTCTATATCTACGGCCCGCAGAACTACAACCCGCTGGAGCAGTGGTTCTTTGACCGAGTGGTGCGCGATCGCCCCGTGCCCATTCCCGGCAACGGCATGCACCTGACGCAGCTGGGCCATGTGCAAGACCTGGCGGCGGCAATGGCGGCAGTACTGGGCAACGAAACGGCGATCGGCCAGATTTACAACATCTCTGGCGAAAAAGCCGTCACCTTCGACGGTCTAGCCCGCGCCTGCGCCACGGCGGCGGGGAAAGATCCCAACAGCCTCAAGATTGTGCATTACGACCCCAAAGATTTCGACTTTGGCAAAGCCAAGGCGTTCCCGATGCGGGTGCAGCACTTCTTTACCGCGACAGACAAAGCCCAGGCCGAGCTAGGCTGGGCACCCACCTACGACCTAGTCGAGGGGCTCAAGGATTCGTTTCGGAACGATTATCTGGCCGCTGGGCACGATAAAGCCGAGGTCGATTTCGCCCTGGATGACATGATTCTGGCAGCCTAAGCAGTCGGTGGATGGGGTGGGGCGATCGCCCTTTGGCCGGTTCTTGACCATCGCATAGTGTGGATTGAACCCATCCTCACCGGACACAGCGGTGAATACATCAGCATGATGATGCGTCGCCTGATGACCGCAGACGGCTAGTT